>JAFAUV010000371.1 GCA_019243075.1 Bradyrhizobium sp. | reverse complement strand
CCACCTGAAGACCTATGTCGGCCGTCCGTCGCCGCTCTACTACGCCGAGCGGCTGTCGCAGCATCTGGGCGGCGCAAAAATCTATCTGAAGCGCGAGGAGCTGAACCACACCGGCTCCCACAAGGTCAACAACGTGCTCGGCCAGATCATGATGGCGCGGCGCATGGGCAAGAAGCGCATCATCGCCGAGACCGGCGCCGGCCAGCATGGTGTTGCGACCGCGACGCTGTGTGCGCGCTTCGGGCTCGAATGCGCGGTCTATATGGGGGCGGTCGACGTCGCGCGCCAGCAGCCGAATGTGATCCGCATGGAGATGCTCGGGGCCAGGGTGTTTCCGGTGCAGTCCGGCACGCGCACGCTGAAGGACGCGATGAACGAAGCGTTGCGCGACTGGGTCACCAATGTGCAGAACACGTTCTATTGCATCGGCACGGTGGCGGGCCCGCATCCTTACCCGGCAATGGTGCGCGATTTCCAGTCGGTGATCGGCGAGGAAACCAGGAAGCAGATGCAGGAGGCCGAAGGTCGCCTGCCGGATTCGCTGGTCGCCTGCATCGGCGGCGGCTCCAATGCGATGGGGCTGTTTCATCCCTTCCTCGACGATCCCTCGGTCGAAATCTTCGGCGTCGAAGCCGCGGGCCACGGGCTCACGCAACTGCATGCCGCGTCGATCGCGGGCGGTCGGCCCGGCGTCCTGCATGGCAACCGCACCTATCTTTTGATGAACGAGGACGGCCAGATTCAGGATGCGCATTCGATCTCGGCCGGTCTGGATTACCCCGGCATCGGGCCGGAGCATTCCTGGCTGCATGAAGTCGGCCGCGTGAAATATCTTTCCGCGACCGACGAGGAAGCGCTGGAAGCGTTTCAGTTGCTGTCGCGGCTGGAAGGCATCATCCCGGCGCTCGAACCGGCGCATGCCATCGCGAAGGTGATGGAGCTCGCGCCCAAGCGGCCGAGGGATCACCTGATGGTGGTCAATCTCTCCGGCCGGGGCGACAAGGACGTGCCGCAGGTCGGCGATATCTTGAAGGCAAGAAAGAAGTGACCACCCGTATTGATGCGCGCTTTGCAAAGCTCGCCAAGGAAGGCCGCTCGGCTTTTGTCACCTACGTGATGGCGGGCGATCCCGATCCGGCGACCTCGCTCGAAATCATCAAGGCGCTGCCGAAGGCCGGCGCCGACGTCATCGAACTCGGCATTCCCTTCACCGATCCGATGGCGGACGGCCCATCGATTCAGGCCGCGGGCCTGCGCGCGCTCGAGGTCGGCATGACCCTGAAGAAGACGCTCGAGCTGGTCGCCTCCTTGCGCAAGGACGACAACACGACGCCGCTGGTGCTGATGGGCTACTATAATCCGATCTACATCTACGGGGTCGACAAATTTCTCGCCGATGCCAAGTCGGCGGGCGTCGACGGCCTGATCATCGTCGACCTGCCCCCGGAGGAGGACACCGAGCTCTGCGTGCCGGCCTTGAAGGCGGGCCTCAATTTCATTCGGCTGGCAACGCCGACGACCGACGACAAGCGGCTGCCGGCCGTGCTCGCCAATACCTCGGGCTTTGTCTATTACGTCTCGATCACCGGCATCACCGGCGCCGCGGCAGCCGATTCGAAGGCCGTTGGCGAGGCGGTGGCGCGCATCAAGCGCCACACCGAGTTGCCGGTTTGCGTCGGTTTCGGCATCCGCACCCCGGACGCCGCGCGGGCCATTGCCGAACGCGCCAATGGCGCCGTGGTCGGCACCGCGCTGGTGGACGCCTTGCGCGCCAGCCTCGATGCAGAAGGCCGCGCCACCGCGAAAACCGTTGACGCGGTCGCCGAACTGACGGCTTCGCTCGCGCAGGGCGTGCGAGCCGCAAAGAAGCAGGCCGCGGAATAGGCTAATTTGACCTCGAGTAAGCTAAAGGCGGCTTGCCGGGCTTGGCTCGGCGCGCCATATGTTGTTGAAGGCGCCTGGTATCTCGAATTCCGAAGTTCGCGCGGTGTTGCGGCGCTTTGCGAGCTTCGGAAATCGACGGACACCAGCAATCAATGTGCCTGGTGTGGCTCTTTGTTCAGAACTGCGCATCGCGGGCTCGCGGACATGATGATGCGGACTTCCGAACGCCACGCCAGCAGTCGGAGCGAAACATGAATTGGCTCACCAACGTCGTTCGGCCGAAGATACGCAACATGCTACGGCGCGAGACGCCGGAAAATCTCTGGATCAAATGCCCGGATTCCGGGCAGCTCGTGTTCTACAAGGACGTCGAGGCCAACCAGATGGTGATCCCCGGCTCCAACTACCACATGCGGATGGGCGCGGTGGCGCGGCTGAAATCGATCTTCGACAACCAGACCTGGTTCGACGTCGCATTGCCGGAGGTGAGCCCGGATCCCCTAAAGTTCCGTGACGAGAAGCGTTATGCCGACCGCGTCAGGGATGCGCGTGCCCGCACCGGCATGAACGACGCGATCAGGGTCGGCTACGGCAAGCTCGAAGGTGCGGCCGTGGTCATCGCCGTGCAGGATTTCGATTTCATGGGCGGCTCGCTCGGCATGGCCGCGGGCGAAGCGATCGTGCGCGGGCTGGAGCTCGCGGTCGAGAAGAAATCGCCCTTCATCGTGTTCGCCGCTTCCGGCGGCGCGCGGATGCAGGAAGGCATTTTGTCGCTGATGCAGATGCCGCGCACCACGGCAGCCGTGCAGATGCTGCGGGAAGCCAAGCTGCCCTACATCGTTGTCCTGACCAACCCGACCACCGGCGGCGTTACCGCCTCCTACGCCATGCTCGGCGACATCCAGATCGCCGAGCCCGGCGCGCTGATCGGCTTTGCGGGCGCCCGGGTGATCGAGCAGACCATCCGCGAGAAACTGCCGGAAGGTTTCCAGCGCGCCGAATACCTGCTCGACCACGGCATGGTCGACATGGTGGTGCATCGCCACGATCTGCGCCCGACCCTGGCGCGGCTCTGCCGCATCCTGACCAAATCGCCGGCGCTGGAGGCCGTGCCCAAGCCGGCCCCGCTCGTTCCGGAGGCGGCGCAGATCGTCGTGGCCCCTGAAACCGCGCCGGCCGCGCCCCACGCGTGAACGCGCCGGCTGCCAGACCGAAGGGTTCGCTTGGCGACGTGATCGCGCGGCTGTCCGCGCTGTATCCAAAGCAGATCGACCTCAGCCTCGATCGCATGCATCGCCTGCTGGCGCGGCTGCAAAATCCCGAGAAGCAAGTGCCGCCGGTGATCCATGTTGCCGGCACCAACGGCAAGGGCTCGACGGTCGCCTATTTGCGTGCGGTGCTGGAGCGGGCGGGACTTCGGGCGCACGCCTTCACCTCGCCCTATCTGGTCCGCATCAACGAATGCTTCCGCCTTGCGGGCAAGCTGGCTGGCGATGACGAATTACAGGCCGCGTTCGAGCGTGTCGAAGAGGCCAATGGCGGCGAGCCGCTGACCTTTTTCGAGGCCAAAACGGCCGCCGCTTTTTGTCTCTACGCACAGCACCCTGCCAATGTGCTGCTGCTCGAGGTTGGCCTCGGTGGCCGGCTCGATTCTACTAACGTGATCGAGGCGCCGCTTGCGAGCGTCATCACTCCGCTCAGCATGGATCACATGGAGTTTCTCGGAGACACGCTCACTGCGATTGCGGGCGAGAAGGCCGCCATCATCAAGCGCAACGTGCCTGTCATATCAGCCGAGCAGCCTGCCGAGGCGATGGCCGTGATCGAGGCGCAGGCCAGCCGCATGCGGGCACCGCTCCATGCCGCCGGACAGCAATGGCATGTCAGCGTGGAACGCGGGCGGCTGGTCTATCAGGACGAGCGCGGCTTGATGGATCTTGCCGCGCCAAGATTGTTCGGCCGGCATCAGTTCGACAATGCCGGGCTCGCGATCGCGACATTGCGCGCCATCGAGACGTTGAAGCTCGGCCAGGCCGCGTTCGAAGGCATCGCCAATGCCGAATGGCCGGCGCGGATGCAGCGCCTCGCCACGGGCAAGCTGATCGGGCTCGGCCCGCCGGGCTGCGAGATCTGGCTCGACGGCGGCCACAATGCGGAGGGCGGCCGTGTGACTGCTGCCGCGCTCTGCGATCTCGAGGAGCGGGTCTCGCGTCCCCTGGTGGTGATCGCGGGCATGATGGCGAGCAAGGATGCGAAAGCGTTCCTCGTCAATTTCGCCGGGCTCACCCGCCACATCATGGCGGTCGAAATCCCCGATCAGGACAAGGCCATGCCGCCTGACCATCTGGCAGACGCCGCTCGCTCGCTCGGCATGCGCGTCGAAATCGCCGCCAGTGTCGAAGCGGCGCTGCGTTCCATCGCAAAGCTCGCCTACGAGGTGCCGCCGCGCATCCTGATCACCGGCTCGCTCTATCTCGCTGGCCCTGTGCTCGCGATGAACGGCACACCGCCGGCCTAATTCATGCGCTTCGCCGCGATTGCCGATGTCCATGGAAATTACCTCGCACTGGAAGCGGTGCTGGCCGATATCCGCGCGCATGATATCACCGAGATCGTCAATCTCGGCGACATGGCAAGTGGCGCGCTGGATGCGCGTCGCACCATGGACGTTCTGATGGCACTGGATGCCGTGCACGTGCTCGGCAATCATGACCGCTATCTGATCGATCGCCCGCCGGAGAAGATGGGGTCGTGGGATCGTCCGGCGCATGCTCAGCTCGACGCATCGCATCTCGATTGGCTGCGCGCATTACCGCCGACACGTGTGTTCCGCGATCAGGTCTTTCTCTGCCATGCCACGCCCGCGAGCGATGAGGTCTATTGGCTCGACACCGTGCTTCCCGATGGAACAGTGGCGATTTCG
>JAFAUV010000273.1 GCA_019243075.1 Bradyrhizobium sp. | reverse complement strand
CTGGGCGGAAGCGACCAGGCTCTGCAGCGAGGTGATGCCGGTGTTGGCGGCCTGCAGCACCTGCACGCCGTTGCCGATCGAGTCGAGCAGGTTGCCGATGTCGCTGGCGCGGTTGTTCAGCGACTGCGCGGTGAAATAGTTGGTGGGATTGTCGAGAGCAGAGTTGACCTTGTTGCCGGTGGCGAGGTCATTCTGGGTGGTGGCGAGCAGCGAAGCGGTCGACTGCAGCGAGAGCAGGTTCTGGCGGACTGACGCCGAAAGGGTGATACCGGACATACTGTCTTCCTTCTGGATGAACACGAGTGACGCATCGCCGATACGTTCTTTCGACGACCGTGACACACTGTTCCCCAGGTGCTACCCGTTGGTTAAATCGGGCGCGGCAACTTGTCGAAACTTCTGCACCACCGTTGTTAATACTAATCGCGCGCTAACCGTTTGAAGCGCAGTTGCGCTCGTCGCGCGGCAGCCAACGCCGCGGTGCGACAACAAGAGCATTGATTCGACTGGGATTGACCGGCCTGCGTTGCGGCGGGCAAACGAGGACCTGGCGCGCTCAGCTTAGCCGTTCGCTAACCATGCCACGCCGGCAGAACGAGTTCGAGGCGCGCGCGGTCGCTCGAAGCAGCGCCACGCTAGCGGAGCTGGGCCTTGTGCGGATAGCGCTGCCTTGCTTCCGCCAGGCATTCGTCGATCACCGCAAGCAGCGCCGCCGGCGTGAACGGCTTGCGCAGGCAGCGCGACGCGCCCAGCTCAAGCGCCATCCGCAGGAAATCCGGCGCGGGCGCGTTGATGTTGGCGAAGGCATAGCCGGACATCGCAATCAGCGGAACGGTCGGCGCGCGTTCGTGGAAAATCCGGATCGATTCAAAGCCGCGCATGTGCGGCATGAAGATATCGACGAGCATCAGGTCGAACGGGCTGCCCTCGAGTGCCTTGAGCCCGGCTTCGCCGCCGTCGGCCACCGTCACCTGGAAATTATGCCGTTCCAGATAGACCTCGATGGCCATGCAGACCATCGGATCATCGTCCACCACGAGGATGCGCGCCATGTCGCCACGTCGTGGCTGGGCATTCTGTTCCGATGGTCCGGCAAATCCCGAGTCTTTCTGCACGCTGATCTCCCTTGATACCTATGCCAGTGCTTCCTATGCCAGTCTTGCTGCGTTTCGCCGTCGTCCAGGGAACGGCGTGAGCTCGGCGATTGCCGAGGAACCTCCTGCCGGAGCGCCTCGGCTCGCGGGCCCCGCGGGCGTGAGGTCAGAGGCGTTCTCGTCAAACCGCCGCATCGACTCAAATCCGCTCATGGGAGGCATGAAAACGTCGGCGGTCATCAATCAAGACCGAACCTTGCGGGTTCTGCGAGCCCGATGGGGCCGCGCGGCAGCCGACACGAGAAAGCCGTGAGGTTGGGCAGCCGCCAATGCGCCGCCCGACATGCAAACCGTCATCCAGCACCCGTCTTCGGCGCATAGCGGGTTCCCTCCGCTTGTCCCTGCGCACGCAGCACCCTGTCATTGATCGCGTTGACTAATCGACCGCGAATCACTGCATGAATCTTATTTCGGCCGCAAATGCCCCAGGCTGTCTGCCCTCCAAGGTGTATAAGCCCGCGATGGGCCTCACCTTGTCAACGCAATTGCATCGCACGGCAAGGTTGCCTAGCTAGGTCGGACCATTCGCGTACGAGAGAACACCCGCCTGATCGGCGGCAACCCTGATGGCCTCAGATCAACGCCCGCCCAACCGCCTGTTGCAAACATTGTCCGCGGCAGATTTCGAACTGGCCCGGCTTCATCTGCAAGATGTTCAAATCGATCGAGGCGATCTCCTGGTGCAGGCCGGGCAAGCGCTGACCCATGTCTATTTGCCGCACTCGGCCATCATCTCCATCGTGGTCAGCCTGTCGGAAGGACAAGCGGTCGAGGTCGCCATGATCGGCCGGGACGGCATTGTCGGTGCCTCGGAAGCGCTTTGCGACGGAATCTCGTTGACGGATGCGGTGGTGTTGTGTCCGGGCAGGGCCTCGGTGCTGGCGGCGGCGGATTTGAAGGCGCTCGCCGCTCAAAGCGCCGCATGGCGTCATCTGCTGGCCCGGCATGAGCAGGCGCTGCTCGCGCAGGCCCAGCAATCCGCCGCCTGCAACGCCGCACATTCGGTCGAAGAACGTCTGTCGCGCTGGCTGCTGCGCGCGCGCGAGCTCTGGGATGGCGAGACCTTGCCCATGACGCAGGAGTTGCTCGCCCGCATGATCGGCGTTCAGCGCAACGCGGTATCGATCGTGGCACATGCGCTGCAGCAGGCTGGCGTGCTCGGCTACAGCCGCGGACAAATCGAAATCCTCGACGTCAACGCGCTGCGGGCGACCGCGTGCGAATGCTATCACGCCGTGCACACGAAACAGGCGCATCTCTTCAAGTAGCGCAGTCGTGAAGACCCGTTCCTGATCCGACATGGACCCAGGACGGTGGCGGCCGGCAGGCCGGCCCGTTCTCGCGCTGCGCGAACCGCGCCCAGATGACAGGCAGACAGCCGGGGATTTTTCTTGCCAATGGATTGTTCGCGCATCATGCTCGGTCGTGTGCATTGGAGACAGCGACCCAGAGACCTGATTTGCCCGTAAGGCGGGAGACGGCTTTGGACTCAACGCCACGTTCACCGAACGGATTCCTGTCCAACCTGAGCGCCGACGATTTCGAGCTGATCAGGCCGCACCTGAAGACCGCCGACCTGGCGCAGGATCTCGTGCTGGTCGCCGTCGGCGATGCGCTCAAGCGCGCCTACCTGCCCCACCGCGGGGTCATCTCCCTCGTCGTCGACCTCGCCCGCGGCGAGCATGTGCAGATCGCCATGATCGGCCGGCAGAGCATTTTCGGCGTATTCTCCGCCCTCGGCGATCCCACCGCGCTCAACAGCGCCGTCGTGCTGGTGCCGGGCCCGGCCTCCACCATCGATCTCGACCGCCTGCGCGCGCTCGCCGATCAGAGCGCGACACTCCGTTCGGCATTGATCCGGCATGGACTTGCGGTATATGCGCAAATCCAGCAGACGGCGGGCTGCAACGCCTCGCACACCGTCGAATCCCGCTTGGCGCGATGCCTGCTGCAAACCCACGATCTGTCCGGCGGCTGCAAGCTGTTGCTGACGCAAGAGGCGATGGCGCAGATGATCGGGGCACGGCGCAACAGCGTCTCGCTGGTCGCAAGCACGCTGCAGCAGGCGAACTACATTCACTATAGCCGCGGCCATATCGAGATCCTCGACGTCGAGGGGCTGAGCAAAACCGCCTGCGAATGCTACGCCTCGGTCAAGTCCCAATATGACCGGCTGCTGCGGCCTCGCTGCACGCCGGAAGAGGCGCCCCGCAGCCGCGCCGGCTAACTGCGCGCGCAGCGAAGCTGCAGGCCGCGTCCGTACTAGTACGGACACTCCCCGCTTTATCGCTTGGGGAATTAACGCGCTGTTCAAGGAGGACTGATAATTGTCGCGAGGGTGACGAGCGCGAGTTCCACAAGAGAGCCTCGAACCATTCGCTGGCCCAGCGAAGGTCTCGCCCGTGTGCGGCTGTTCCGAGAACTGCGCGGAGTTAGGGAAATATGGCCTTTGATTTGTCCATGCCGATCCTCGTGGTCGACGACTACAACACCATGATCCGGATCATCCGAAACCTGCTCAAGCAACTCGGTTTCGAGAATGTCGACGACGCCAGCGACGGCTCGGCCGCGCTTGCCAAGATGCAGACCCGCAAATACGGCCTCGTCATCTCCGACTGGAACATGGAGCCGATGACCGGATATGACCTGTTGCGAGAGGTCCGTGCCAGCCCCGAGCTTTCAAAGACGCCGTTCATCATGATCACGGCAGAATCGAAGACGGAAAACGTGATCGCCGCGAAGAAGGCCGGCGTCAGCAATTACATCGTCAAGCCGTTCAACGCCGCGACGCTGAAGACCAAGATGGAAGCGGTGTTCGGGCCGACCGAATAGCCCGCCAGAGGCTTGGCGCAGAAGGCCGCGCTTCGCGCCCCTCTCTTCCGTTCTGCTTCACACGGTAGTGCCGTGCGCCATGTCGGCGCGACGGATGGCGCGCAACCGTACTAGTACGGCGTGCGATGTTCATATCTGGCTAACAATGAACGGCGATATTCGCATGAAGCACAGGAGAGCTTCATGTTCACTTATGAAACCGCGGACCAGAAGGAAGTCCGGCGTTTCCGTATCGCGCAGTTCAACGGCCGCGCGGCGAGCGTCAGGGCCGGAGAGACCGTCGTCACCGGCATGGTCCGCTCGGTGCAGGAAAACTCGTCCAGCGTTCCGACGCGCTGGGTCATCACCCTGATCCCCGCCCCGGCAAAGGCCAAGGCGGTTGTGCTGCGCCCCGGCCCGCGATTCGAGGGTTTTTCCGAAGACTATCTCTGAGCGCCCCGCGTCGGCTCAGGGTTCGCGTGGCCCTTGGGCTCCGCAGCGCGCTATCCGATCGGCTGCAGCAGCACGGCGCGGACCAGGTCGGCGGTGTTGCGCGCGCCGAGCTTTCGCATCGCCTCCGCCCGATGGCTTTCAAAGGTGCGCGGGCTGATCTGCATGCGCAGCGCGCCCTGCTTGTTGGAATAGCCCTGGCTGATCAAGGTGAGCACCTCGCGCTCGCGCCTCGTCAACGGCTTCCGACCGGCATCCGGGGACCGCATCGCGACCGAGCAACGACCGCTTTCCTCGATGTTTTCCCCGGCGCCTTGCGTGATGCTTTCCTTGGCACGTTCGGCCCGGGCCCGCCATGCCGCATTGGCCGCCAAGGCTGCCGCACCGGCGCGCGCCGGTGCACCGCCCGCCTGTTTGACCAGGGCGCAGACGCGCTCGGTCTGCTGCAGGGCGTTCTCCACGACCCTTTGCAGACGATCCCGTTCGCCCGTTTCCGGCGACAGGCGATGGCTGTGCTGCTTCAGCTCCTCCATGTACAGCAGCAGCGCCGTCAACGGCCCGTTGAGCTGGCTGGCGATCGAGTGGCCGGTTTCCTCGGCGGCGCCAAGGCGCGCGGCGGATAGCTTCAAGACACCGTGTTCATCGGCTGCAGCGCCGGCCTCGGCCGCCTTCAAAAAAAGTGAATCGGCAATTCGGTTTTCTTGCTGTGACATGCTCGCAATCTAGCGAGCACCGACCTGTTCCATGGTTAATTTTTCATTCCGTAAGACTACGGGAAACTTGACCATGAAAACCGACATTTACGCCTTGGAATTGCGTCAAAATCCATCAAATCCCTCAACCGTTGCCATATCTTACCGGAACGGTGCGGGAGGCTCCGATCCGGCGGCCTCCAAGAGGCCTATAATCGATCAGTCCTATTAGACTTCTTAATCAGCCGCGAACCGTTTCCGTGGTTTCCTGGTGGACGCTCGCTCGGTTAGCGGGTCCGTTTCTGCCAAACCATTCGCGGAAAATCAGGCCCCAAATGCAAATCGACCGGATTTGGGAATTCCTGCAGCGGCTTTCGCCCCTGACCAGAAGCTGTCTCCTGGCGGAGCTCGAGCGGCTGGAATTGAGCGGCGTCGACGTGCCCGGCTCCGCCGACATCCAGGCCAAGCTGCGCGCCGAATTTCGCAAGGAGGGTGCGGCCCAGAACAAGGAAGCCGAGCCGTCGTTCCACTTCTTTGCCGCGCTCGAGCCGATCCTGATGGAAGGGGCACCGGACTACGACAGTCCCGGCCGGATCCCGCGCGGTTCGCTGGTGCCGATCTGGGAATGGAGCACCCGCGATCTCCTGCCGACCATGGCGCGCGACTTCAACGCGCAGATGAGAGGCCTGATCGGCACCGACCGGAAGAAGGAATTGAGGCAGGCGGTATCGGTGTTCCAGACCAAGGTGGTCAAATATCTCGAGAACACGCTGTCGGATCCGATTGCCGCACAGATGACCCGGGCCAGGCTGGCGACCTACACCTCCGCCCGCTCGGCCTATGGCGACCTCCTCAAGGTGATGATCGCGTTGCGCGCCCGGGAGGCCCTCGCAAAATTCAACAAGGCTCTGCCGGAGAGATTCGCCAGATTCGACAGCGGCGAGGTCGCCAAGATGACGGCCCTCCTCGATGCCTTCCGCAAGGACAATCCCGACGCGGTGCCGTTTGCGCTGGCCATGATCGGCAAGCGGCTGAAGACGCCCTGGCATCTGATCCGGCTCGCCACCAGGGCGTCGGCATCGAAAAATGCCGCCGACATTGCGGCGGCGCCTTACGCAATCGCCATCCCGATGGTGCTCGATCGCGTCGATGATGGTCGCAGGGCGCTGCGCATCGCGCTGAAGCAGAACCGCGTCATCATCGCACGCGACTTGCTCGCCGATATCTATGACACCGAGTTTGCGCTGAAGAAGAACATCGAGCACTTCGAGCAGTCCGAATGGGGCATGCGGCTGCAGGAGTTGATGGACGCGGTCGCCGCACTGGTCGCCGCCGAAATAAGCCGCTTCCCGGCTCAGGTTGGCCACGTGCTGGGCTCGCGCCGCCTGCGCAACCAGGACTCGCTGGCGGGAAAACTGACCTCGCTCGCCTGGAAGGCCGGGGACGCCGTCACCAACGGCGCGGCGCATTTCAAGAAGCTGATCAACGCCGCCTGACGATTTCGCGAATCAGGAGCGCCGGCCGCGCAGGTTGAGGAAGGTCTCCAAGAAGCGGCCGGAGATCACGAACTTGAACCACCAAACCATCTTTCGCCGCGTCGTCATGGGTTCGGTCCTCGGCATTGGGTAGCTCCCCGGGGAGTTGATAGCGCCGCCCCTTCGGCGGCGGTGTGAGGTGCTTCACATCCACCCTCAGCCGGCAAATCTCTTGCGGTTAATACCTTCGGACGCCGGCGGAACCCTGGAGCCGGTCCGGCGTTTTCCGGGCAAACGACGCCGGTCGACGGCGCGAGAAAGGGCGGGGCATTTCCAGGAGAGCCCCATGGCGACAACCTACACCGATCCCGCCGCCCTCACCTCCAGCGAGCACGAGGTGCAGCTTCGCCGCGCCGTGATCGCTTCCACCATAGGCACCGCCATCGAGTGGTACGATTTCTTTCTTTACTCGACCGTCACCGGCCTCGTCTTTGCGAAGCTGTTTTTCCCGCATTCCGACCCCTGGGTCGGCACGCTCGAGGCTTTCGCAATCTATGCCGTGGGCTTTGTCGCGCGCCCGATTGGAGCTGCGATCTTCGGCCATTACGGCGATCGCATCGGCCGCAAGTCGACGCTGATCGCCACCCTGCTCTTGATGGGAATCGCCACCGCCGCCGTCGCCCTGGTTCCGACCTATCAGAGCATCGGCATCTGGGGCGCGGTGATCTTGACTGCGCTGCGCTTCGTCCAGGGCGTGGGTGTCGGCGGCGAATGGGGCGGCTCGGTTCTGATGTCGATGGAGTGGGCGCGCAGCGACAAGACCCGCGGCCTCGTCGCATCCTGGCCGCAATTCGGCGTGCCTTGCGGATTGTTCCTGGCCAACCTTGCCGTCCTCACCTTCAGCCAGATGTCCGGCGAGAGCTTTCTGGCCTGGGGCTGGCGCATCCCCTTTGCCCTGAGCATCGTGCTGGTGGCCGTCGGCCTCTACATCCGGCTCGGCATCATGGAGACGCCGCTGTTTTCCAAATTGCTCGCCGAACAGAAGATCGACCGCACGCCGATGCTGACGGTGCTCAAGGAGCATCCGAAGGAAATCATCCTGTCCGCCTTCGCCCGCATGGCCGAACAGGCCCCCTTCTACATCTTCACCGCCTTCATCTTCTCCTACGGCATTGGCACGCTGCATGTCTCGCGCGATTTCCTCCTGACCGCGGTGCTCGCGGCTTCGGTCGTGTCCTTCGTGTCGATCCCCGTGTTCGGCCACGCGTCCGACCGGATCGGGCGCAAGAACATGTATCTGATCGGCGCGGTGGCGACCGGCGTGTTCGGTTTCATCTATTTTGCGATGGTCAATACCGGCTCGCTGCCGATCATCTTCCTGGCGATCGTGCTGTCGCTGGTGCCGCACGACATGCTGTACGGACCCCAGGCGGCCCTGATCGCCGAGAGCTTTACCGGCCGGCTGCGCTACAGCGGCGCCTCGCTCGGCTATCAGCTCGCTTCCGTGATCGCCGGCGGGCCGGCACCCCTGATCGCGGCCTGGCTGTTCGGCACCTATCATTCCGCGACCGCGATCGCGCTCTACATCGCCGCCTGCGCCGTCATCAGCGTGATCGCGACCGCGCTGATGACCGACTACACCGGCAGGGACATTTCGGGAGAATATCGGGCGCGGTGATTTGAGTTTCACTGGCGTCGGGAACCTGCGATCGTCGCCGTCCATTGATCCTTTGGAAAGCGGAAAGGGAAGACGCCGATGCAACGCGGCAATATATTGTTGACGGCGCTGGTAGTGGCGGCATCGGCGTCGATGTTCACTTCGAGCGCGGTCGCGCAGACCACGAGCCCCGCCCCGGCCCCCGCCGCCACACTGACGCCGGACAATGCGGTGATGCTGACCATCTTCTTCAAGCACGATGAAACCCGTCCGCTGGACGAACTCAACGCCCAGCTCGAGAAGCAAGGCTTCTATAAGGCCTTTCCGCCTGAGGGAGTGGAAGTCGTAAGCTGGTATGTGATGATGGGCGTCGGCCAAGTCGTCACCTTGCGGCTGCCGGCCTCGCGGCTGCGCGAGGTCAATCGTATCCTCGAAAGCTCGGCCTGGGGCGCCTATCACACCGAGTTCTATCCGACCTACGACTATAAGCCGACCGGCATCGCCAACCACGAGAAGGCGAAATAGTCGCGATCGCGACCGGTCCCGAAACCTGGCCAGCGGTTGGCTTTCCGACGGTTGTATTTATGACGATCATCATATAACGTGCCTCCTGGACGCGATCCGGAGGGAACGATGTCGAATGCGCCATGGCGGAAAACGGCCTGCAACATCTGCTACGTCAATTGTGGCGTCGAGGTCCTGGTCGAGGGCGAGCGGATCACCAAGGTGCGCGGCGACCGCGACAATCCGAAATCGCAGGGCTATCTCTGCAACAAGGCGGCGCGGATTCCCTTCTACGCCCATCATCGCGACCGCCTGACCACCCCGCTGCGCCGTCGCCCCGGTGGCGGCTTCGATGAGATCGACTGGGACACCGCGATTTCCGAGATCGCGGCACGCCTGCGCGACCTCGTCGAGCGCCACGGCGGCAAGAGCCTGGCGCTCTATGGCGGCGGCGGGCAGGGCAACCACGCCGGCGGCGCCTATGCGACCGGCTTCCTGCGCGCGCTCGGCTCCCGCCATGTCTTCAACGCGCTGTCGCAGGAGAAGACCGGCGACTTCTGGGTCAATGGCCACATGTTCGGAAGCCAGACCTGCCACACCGCCGAGGACGTGCATCACTGCGACTTGCTGTTCGTGATCGGCGCCAATCCCTGGATCGCCCATGGCTTCCCCAATGCGCGCGATCACCTGAACCGGATCCGCAGGGATGCAAACCGCAAGCTGATCGTGATCGATCCGCGCCGCACCGAAACGGCCGACATGGCCGATCTGCACCTGGCCGTGCGTCCGGGCGCCGACGCATTCCTGCTCGGCGCGATCCTGGCCACACTGGTGCGCCGCGACGCGCTCGACCATGACTTCATCGCCCGACGCACGGCAGGCTTTGCCGAGGTGAAGGACGCCCTGCTCCGCATTCCCGTCGATCGATGGGCCGAGGCTGCCGACATTCCGCTTCAACAGATCGAGCGCTGCGCCGACATGATCGCGGCCGCGAAAGCGATGACCGTGCGTGTCGAGCTCGGCATCCAGCAGGGCGTGAACTCGACGCTCAACTCCTATCTCGAAAAGCTCCTGATCATGCTGACCGGGAGCTTCGGCCGGAAAGGCACCAACCAGCTCCATAGCTGGCTGGTGCCGCTCTGGGGCAACTCGCCGAACCAGAAATTTGCCGCGACCGGCAACGAGGTGATTGCCGGTCTATTGCCGCCCAACGTGTTTGCGCAGGCCGTCTTGAACGGCCACCCCGATCGGTTGCGCGGGGTCTGGATCGACAGCTCCAACCCGGCCAACACCGCGGCGAACACGGCGGAGGTGGAGAAGGCGCTCGCATCCCTCGAACTTTGCGTCGTCGTCGACGTGGCGCTGACCGAGACGGCCAGGCTCGCGCATTATGTGCTGCCGGCCTCCTCGCAATATGAGAAGACCGAATTCACGCTGTTCAACTTCGAATACCCGAAGAATTTCTTCCATGTCCGGGCCGGCGTGGTGCCGCCGCTGCAAGGCAGCTTGCCGGAGCCGGAAATCTACACGCGTCTTGCGCGAGCGCTCGGGCTTCTGCCCGGCGACAACGCGCTCGCGCCGTTGCGCGAGGCGGCATTCCACTCGCGCGCCGCTTTCGGCCAGGCGCTTCGCGGCTTCATGGCGGCGAATCCCCAAGCCGCGGCGCTCGGCGCGCTGGTACTTTATCATACGCTCGGGGCCACATTGCCCGATGGAACGGCGGCCGCGGCGCCGCTCTGGCAGGCGGCGCAAGCTTGCGCCAAGCGATCGCCCGAAGCGGTGCGGCGAGCGCTCGGCGAGCGCGGCAAGGTGGCGGACGAACAGCTGGGCGATGCACTGTTCGATGCCGTCGTCGGCGCGCGCAGCGGCGTCGCCATTACCGAGCATACCTATGAAGAAGTGTGGACGTTGATCAGCCATCCCGATCGCAAGGGGCGGCTTGCGATCGCGCCGCTGCTGGAGTGGCTGTCTCGCCTCGATCCGGCCGTCGCGGAAGCCCCAAAGGACTATCCCTTCGTGCTCGCCGCCGGGCAGCGGCGGATGTTCAACGCCAACCAGATTTTCCGCGACCCGGCCTGGCGTCGCGACGATCCGGATGGCGCGCTTCTGATCAACGCGCGCGATCTGCAGGAATTGGCTGCGAGCGATGGGGAATGGATCGCCGTGCAGTCCCCTGCGGGCCGGGTGGTGGTGCGCTGCAAGGTGGATGACAGCCTGCGCCCGGGCCAGCTCGCGCTGCCGCATGGCTATGGCCAGTCCTATCCCGCGCGCGATGGTGAACGCCTGAGCAACGGCCCGCGCGTCAATGCACTCACCGACAGCCTTAATTGCGATCCGATCGCGGCGACGCCGTATCACAAGCATGTCGCGGTGCGGCTGGAGAAGCTGGCTGCAAGCGAGGCTGCCGCCTGCGAGGAACGCTCGCGGCGCATCCACGCGAGCTGATAGCGGCCAAGGGAGCGGCCAAGGCGCTTAGGCGTGCGCCTTCCGGCCGCTCAATTTCTTGGCCAGAAGCCGCAAATCCTCGACGCGGCCCGAACAGATCAGCCGCGCGAACTCCTCGGGCGGGATCAGGGTCGGGGGGATGGTGGAGGGCTTTGGCGTTTGCCGGCGTCGCCAGGACGTCGAAAGCCGGGATAGCGAGAAGAGGCGCTTCAGCATCTTCATGTTCTTGAGCCTCGCGCATGAGAGCCTGGGCGATCAAGTCGCGGGCCGCCACCTTGGTTCCGTGAAGGCCTGTCGCCGGGCTTGAATTTTCCGCAAGCCGAAGCCAGGCTTTCGCCCGCATCCGCGAAGAACGAGCTGAAGAGACCATGACCGCATCCGACACGACGCAGATGGCTCGCTATCGGCGCTGGCTCCGGGAAAACCGGGGACTGAGCTTCACCGATTTCGAGGCGATGCGGCAGTGGTCGGTCCGCGACCTCGACGCGTTCTGGCAAAGTATCTGGGACTATTTCGATCTCAGATCGCCGACGGCGCATCGCAGCGTGCTGGCGCAGCGCAAAATGCCGGGCGCGGTCTGGTTTCCGGGCGCGCAGGTCAATTACGCGCGTCAGGTGCTGCGGCATGTCGAGGCGGCGCATGCGGCCGGCCACCCCGCGATCGTAAGCTCGGGCGAAGACGGTGTCTTGAAGGAGACGAGCTGGCCGGAATTGCGTCGCAAGGTCGCCGCGCTGGCGCTGGAGCTGAGGGCGCGCGGCGTGCGCCCGGGCGATCGCGTCGCGGCCTATCTGCCGAACATCCCGGAAACCATGATCGCGTTCCTTGCGACCGCGAGCCTGGGCGCGATCTGGAGCGTCTGCGCGCCCGACATGGCCGCTCCGGCCGTGATCGACCGCTTCAGGCAGGTCGAGCCCAAAGTGCTGATCGGCTGCGACAGCGTCGTCTATGCCGGACGCCGGCACGACCGGCTGGGTGTCGTCGACGAGCTGCGCCGGGCCCTGCCGAGCCTCGAGCATCTCATGCTGCACAGTGAAACGGCCGAAGCCAATCGGCTTTCGGACATTCTCGGCCGTGCCGGCGCCGATATCGACGCCTTCGAGCCGGAATGGCTGCCGTTCGATCATCCGCTCTGGATCGTCTATTCCTCGGGCACCACGGGCCTGCCGAAACCCATCGTGCACGGCCATGGCGGCGTGACCATCGTCCAATTGGCGCTTGGCGTGCTGCACAACGACATCGGCTGCAGCTACCAGCCGGGCTCGTTCGGCGAGCGTTTTCACTGGTACTCGTCGACCGGCTGGATCATGTGGAATTGCCAGGTCTCCGGCCTGCTCAACGGCACAACGTGCTGCATTTTCGACGGCAGCCCGAGCGGATCGAAGGACAATCCGGATTGGCTGACATTGTGGCGCTTTGCCTCGAATGCGAAAGTGACATTCTTCGGCGCCGGAGCCGCTTATTTCGCCGGCTGCACCAAGGCCGAGATCGATCTCGAGGCTGCCGGCGATCTTGCCCGCCTCTGCGCCCTCGGCTCGACCGGCTCGCCGCTTTCTGCCGACACCCAGAGCTGGTTCAACGCGCGCTTTGCGAACCTTGCCGCCGCCAACGGCAATGACGCGCAGCTCGACATGTGGTGGGCCAACATATCCGGAGGCACCGACTTTGCCGGCGCCTTCATCGGCGGCAACCGCGAGCTGCCGCAGGTGCCGGGCACCATGCAGTGCCGCCTGCTGGGCAATGCGGTCGAAGCCTTCGACGCATCGGGCCGGCCCGTCATCGAGGAGGTGGGCGAGCTCGTCTGCACCGAGCCGCTGCCCTCGATGCCGCTGAAGTTCTGGAACGATCCGGTCGACGCGCGCTACCGCGGCAGTTACTTCGAGACCTATCCCGACAATTACGACGGCAGCGGCCGTGGCGCGGTGTGGCGCCATGGCGACTGGCTTCGCATCAATGCGGATGGAAGCTGCATCATCTATGGCCGCAGCGATGCCACCATCAACCGCCATGGCCTGCGCATGGGCACGAGCGAACTTTACTCGGCGATCGAGGCGCTGCCGGAGGTGCTCGACTCCATGGTGGTCGATCTCGAATATCTCGGCCGCGAAAGCTACATACCGCTGTTCGTGGTGTTGCGCGACGGCATCGTGCTGGACGCCGCCATGGAGGCGAAGATCAACAAGGCGATCGAGACCGGCCTGTCCCGCCGCTTCCTGCCGAATGAAATCTTTGCCGTGAGCGAAATCCCGCGCACGCTGTCCGGCAAGAAGCAGGAGCTGCCAATCAAGCGGCTGTTGCTCGGCCACGCCGTCGAGAAGGTCATCAACAAGGACGCAATGGCCAATCCCGCCTGCCTCGACTGGTATCTGGCGTTCGCGAAAAGCTACGCGCAACGCAACGCCGGCGCGGCCTGACCGCGGGAACTGCCGCGTCGAAGCCGTCGCGCTTCTCCTGGGACAAGCGTCGACATCAGCTATCCCATCGGCGCGATCGATTTCTGGAATCGTGTTGCGATCGCGTGCGCTATGTGACCGAAGCGGCCACGAGCGGCCAATCACGACCTTATCGGGCCGGAATGCTGCCTTCGCTTGTTCTGCCGGTTGCATGCTATTCGAATATCAGTAATATGTCAGCAAATAAAATGGATATCGCGGCGATTTTGGGAGGTTTTCATGAGCAGTCTGTCGACCGGGGGCTCGGTCGGGCTTGCCGTGCCGGCCGCGTCAGCGGCATCATCGGGCGCCAATGTTGCGACCATTGCCGGCCGTCTCGAGCGGCTTCCGATGACCTCCTACCAGCAAGGATTGTTCGCGATCATCGCGACCGCCTGGTTCTTCGACAGCATGGATCTCGGCGCGCTGACCTTCGTGCTCGGACCGATCCGCCAGGGTTTTGGGCTGTCGCCCGCGCAGGCCGGCATCCTCTCCAGCATGAGCTTTCTCGGCATGTTCGTCGGCGCGGCGTCCGCCGGTCTCCTCGCCGACCGCTTCGGCCGCAGCCGCGTGTTCCAGGTCAGCATGATCTTCTGGGGGCTCGGCAGCATCCTCTGCGGCTTTGCGCCGTCCGTCGAAACGCTGGCGGCCGCACGCGTGCTGCTCGGCTTCGGCATGGGCATGGAATTTCCGGTCGCGCAGTCGATGGTCTCCGAGATCATCCCGGCCAAGCAGCGCGGCCGCTACATCGCCCTGCTCGAAGGCTTTTGGCCGCTCGGCTTCATCGCCTCCGGCCTCGTCTGCTACTGCGTGCTCTCGCTCACCGACTGGCGCTGGGTCTTCATCCTGCAGGGCATCCCCGCCATCTTCGTGCTGGTGGTTCGCCGCTACGTGCCGGAATCCCCGCGCTGGCTCGCCAGCCGCGGCGACAGCGCGCGCGCAGAGGCCGTGATGTCGAAGATAGAGGCCGAAGTCTCGCGACGCCTGAACGGCACGGCGCTGCCGGCCGCGACGCCGGTTGCGACCGACACCCGGCGCTCGCACGGGCTCTCGACCCTGTTCGCCGCAGGTTACGCACGCCGGACCGCGATGCTGTGGTGCCTGTGGTTCTTCGCGCTGCTCGGCTTCTACGGCCTCACCACCTGGCTCGGCGCGCTGCTGCAAGCCAAGGGCTTTCCGGTCACCAAATCGGTGTTCTACACGATCCTGATTTCGCTCGCGGGCATTCCCGGCTTCCTGACCGCAGCCTGGATGATCGAGGAGCTCGGCCGCAAGATCACCCTGATCGGCGCGCTCCTGGGAGCTGCGGTCGCCTGCTATTTCTATGGCGGCGCGGCCGACCAGACCACGCTGATCGTCGCCGGCCTCTGCATGCAGTTCTGCGCCTTCGGCATGTGGTCGGCGCTCTATGCCTATACGCCCGAGCTCTATCCGACGCCGGTGCGGGCGACGGGCACCGGCTTTGCGTCGGCGATCGGCCGCATCGGATCGCTGATCGGCCCCTCGCTGATCGGTTTCATCCTGCCGACGGCCGGTCAGTCCGGCGTGTTCGCGCTCGGCGCCGGTGCCTTTGTGCTCGCCGCGATGTTCGTGCTGGTACTTGGAGAAGAGACCAAGGGCCGGACACTGGAAGCCATCTCGCACTGAGGCCGTGAGCCGGACACCAGTGCGATTGACCCTCGCCGCCATGCGTGAAATATCGTGGCGACACAAGCGGAGAATCACGGCCGATGGCCGCGGATAGACGAACTGCACGGGCGCGGCTTGCCGAGCCTGTCCGGGCTAGGATGAGGAAGGGGATCGCGCGTGATTCCGCGCCCGCGGCGCCGATCGCCGAGCCGCATGACGACGAGACCCTGACCGATCGCGCCTACCGCCTGATCGAGGAATTGATCGTCACGCTGGCGCTGCCGCCCGGGACCATCCTGTCCGAGCAATCGCTGGCACAGCGGCTCGGCATCGGGCGGACGCCGATCCGCGAGGCATTGCAACGGCTGGCGCGCGACGGACTCGTGGTGATCCTGCCGCGGCGCGGCATTCTGGTCTCGCAGATCAACCTCAAGACCCAGATGCGGTTGCTCGAAGTGCGCCGCGAGCTGGAGCGGCTGATGGCGCGGGGCGCCGCCGAGCGCGCCACGCCGCAAGAGATCGCCAAGTTCTCCAGCATCGCGCGCGACATGCGCACCGCCTCCGACCAAGCCGACGACATGACCTTCATGCGGCTCGACCGCGCGCTGAACGAATTGGTCAGTCAGGCCGCGCGCAACGAATTCGCGGCGCGCGCCATGGGCCTGATGCACGGACTGTCGCGCCGCTTCTGGTACCAGCATTACCGCGAGGCCGGCGACCTGCCGCTCTCGGCACGCCTGCACGCCGACCTTGCGGACGCCATCGCCAAGCGCAACGCCGCGGCCGCCAGCAAGGCCTCCGACCGCCTGATCGATTACATCGAGAGCTTTGCGCGCAAGACGATCGAGACCTGATCGTCGCCCCGGGTGAACAGTACCGGGAAGTCCGGCATATCGCCGCGCTCTGCGAGCTACGTCACGCTCAAAACACCACGACGCTGCGGATCGCGGCGCCGCGCTTCAAGGCATCGAACCCGCCATTGACCTGCTCCAGCGCAATCCGGGCGGTGATCAATTCATCCAGCAGCAAGCGGCCGTCGAGCGCGGCCTGCGCCAGCAGCGGGAAATCGCGCAAGGGGCGGGCGCCGCCATAGCTTGAGCGCCGGATGCGCTTTTCCTGCATCAGCGAGCCCCAGCGGAACGCGACATCGGTTTCGACATCGACCTTGCCGAGCCAGATCACCTCGCCGCCCGGCCGCACCGCCTCGCTGCTCAGGCGGAACGCGCGCGGATGCCCTGCGGACTCCAGCACGACATCGGCGCCCCGACCGCGCGTCAGTTTTCGCGCGAAATCGACGGCGTCGTCGCGCGAGACGTTGACCGCATGCGTCGCACCAAGCCGCTTGGCGAGATCGAGCTTGTTGTCTTCGAGATCGACCGCGATGATCGCGCCGGCGCCCGCCAGCCGCGCACCCTGCACCGCGGAAAGGCCGACCGCGCCGCAGCCGATCACCATCACGGTGTCGCCGTGACGGATGGAAGCGACATTGAGCGCGCCGCCGACGCCGGTCATCACTCCGCAGCCGATCAGGCAGGCCTGCTCGAACGGCAATTCCTTCTGCACCACGATCGCCTGCTGCGCCGGAACGATGCAGTATTCGGCGAGCGCGCCGAGATACATCAGATGCTTCAGCTCGCGCCCGTCTGCCAGCCTGGCGCGGCTCGCACCATCGAATTGTACGGCGAGCGGACTTTGCCGGAGATAGTCCTCGCACAGGATCGGCAAATCGCGGTCGCAGTAGAAGCAGTGGCCGCAATGCGGATTCCAGGAGAGAATGACGTGATCGCCGACGGCGACGCCGCGCGCTTGTGATCCGACTTTCTCGACGACACCGGCGGCCTCGTGCCCCAGCACGATCGGCATCGGATTGCGCAAGGCGCCTTCGATCACCTCGAGATCGGTATGGCAAAGCCCGACCGCCCTGATCCGCACCAGCACATCATCGGCCTTGAGTTCCTCGGCCTCGATGGTCTCGACCAGGAGCGGAGATTTCGGCGCATGCAGCACCGCAGCCTTGTATTTGAGCCCCACCTGACAATGCCCCCCGTTCAGCGCGCCATCGCCTGCTGTCGCCGGATCGCCGCCAGATCCGCCTCGATATCGGCCGAAGTCATCTCCCATTCATTGCCGAAATTGGCGACGACCGCCTTCATGAACGGCTCGACCAGCGCCTTGGCCGCGTCGGCATCGCCGAGATGCGCCGCAAGAATCGCCAGCGCCAATTGCCGGGGTTCCGGCCCCTCATAGCTCCATTCAAAGCCGTTCGGCGTGAATTGCCGGATATCGAGACGTTGATCGAGAGGCTTTCCGTCCACGGTGACCTTGACGCCGTCGATGGTGCGGTCGCCGCAAAAAGTCTTCATGGCGTTATTCCTCCGGCGAAGCGGTTTGACACCCGGCCGCGCTATTGATAGATTAGTGATATATCAGACGTTTTCAGGCGAGTCACGACCGCTTTTTTTCGCGCCCGGGAGAGCAACATGGAACTGGCTTCGACCCCCATGACCGATCGCCAACGCCGCTACCGCGAGACCTACCGCGAGCGTGTCGCCGGCTGGTACAATGGCTGGCTCCATGTCTTCATCATCTACGCCATCGGCTTTACCGCGCTCTACATCTATATCGCGAATTTGCGCGACTTGCGGGCCTGGGAGCTCCTGATCGTCCCGGTCACCTTCCTCGGCGCCAACTTCTTCGAATGGTGGATCCACCGCTTCGTGATGCACCGCCCTTCGCAGGTGAAGGCGTTCCGGGCGATCTATAATCGTCACACGCTGATGCATCACCAGTTCTTCACCGACAGGGAAATGCGCTTCGCCGATCATCGCGACTGGCGCGTGACGTTCTTCCCACCTTACGCGCTTGCGACCTTCACGCTGATGTCGATCCCGCTCGCGATGGCCGCCGGCGCCATCATCTCCGCCAATGCCGGATGGCTTCTCATCGCGACGACGACCTCGATGTACCTGATCTATGAGTTCATGCATTTCTGCTGCCATGTCGACGAGAACTGGTTCGTCCGGACGGTGCCCTTCGTCAACACCATCCGCCGCCACCATGCCGCCCACCACGACCAATCGATCATGATGGAGCGCAACATGAACCTGACCTTTCCGATCATGGACTGGCTGTTCGGCACCTCCGACCTCAACCGTGGTCTGCTCGGTCATCTCTTCAACGGCTACGACACCCGCCACGTCAAGACCGACATGCGCAGGACCTCGCGCACCCCGCGGCTCGATGCCGTGGCAAGCGCACCTGCGGAGTGAGCGGAATGGCCGGCATCGAGCCCGACGGGATCGGCCTGCTCGCGTTCGGCGCGGCGTTTGCCGTCTGCTGCCTCGGTTTCTTCACCATCGTCGGCATGTTCCCTGCGAGCGCGCGGCCGGCTTCGCTTGCCGGCGGGCCTGCGATGGCGCTGATCGCGGTCAATCTGGTCCTGCTGGTCCTGCTTGCGCTCGCCGCGGTGCTGTTCGCGCATCAATCGCTGCGCTGGAGCTCGGCGGTGGTGCTGGGCGGGCTGATCTTCCTGTTCACGCCATCCGCGTTCCAGGTGGTGCCGGAGCATTGGCGCGACAGCCGCGCCGGGCTTGCCGTGCTCGGAACGATCCAGGCGGCGGCGCTCGCCGCCCTGTCCTCGCCGCTTCACCTCATCGCAAGCTAGGGATTTCGCGATGCCGTTCCACATCAAGACCGCGCTCTCGATCATCGTCCTCCTGGTCGCCGGCGCCGCCTATCTCTACGAGGACGCGATCGGGATGCACGGCCCGAAGCTCGCCATCCTGCTGCTTGCGCCGTTCATGGTGGTGGCGATGTGGATTTTCCCCGAAGTCAACCGCCGCAAGGCCGATTGAGCCGGGCGGCGCCGCTCGGCGCGCCGACTCGGTTTCGGCGCCTTGGCTCGATTGACTATGGTTGTCGCAACAACTATGAGGAAGACAAGGTCGGCGCCTGAGAGCCGATCATCCATCGGGAGGAAGAGGCGATGAACGCTCCCCTGCGTAGCGACGCCGCTCAGCTGCTCAAGATTTCCCGGCTGGTCGATGACCGTCCGGCGGAGCGCATCTTCAAGGTCGACCGCAGCATCTTCACGGACCGACACGTCTTCGAGGCGGAGCTGCGCCACATCTTCGAGGCGACCTGGAACTTCATCGGCCTCGAATCCCAGATCGCAAAGCCCAGCGATTTCTTCACCACCCATATCGGCCGCCATCCGATCCTGGTGATGCGGAGCGCCGAGCGCAGGATCGGCGCGTTCCTCAACACCTGTCGGCATCGCGGCACCATCGTCTGTCCCTTCAAGCAGGGCCGTCAGAAATTCCATGTCTGCCGCTATCATGGCTGGGCCTATGATTCGGCCGGCCGCAACATCTCGGTGACCGACGAGGCGAGCGGGCAATACCCGCCCTCCTTCTCCAACGAAAATCACGATCTGATCCCCCTGGCACGGCTCGGCTCCTATCGCGGCTTCATGTTCGCGAGCCTGTCGGCGGACGTGCCGCCGCTGGAAGAGTTTCTGGGCGACACCCGCGCGTTCTTCGATCTCATCGTCGACCAGAGCGACAGCGGCGAGGTCGAGCTGGTGCCCGGCGCCAGCAGCTACACCTTCGACGCCAATTGGAAATTGCAGTTCGAGAACGGTCTCGACTATTACCACTTCGCCACGACCCACAGCTCTTATGTCGACATCCTGAAGCAGCGCAAGGCCGGTGCCGGCGCGGAAGCCGGCTTCACCGCGGAGGAGGCCGATGAGACCGAAGGCCAGGGCAGCTTCAGCTTCGACTACGGCCATGCCGTCAATTGGTCGATCAAGCGCGCCCAGCTTTATGGCCGGCCGCTCGGCATGGACCCGGCGCGGTTGGACGCCGTGCGCCAGCGTGTCGGCAACATGCGCGCCAAATGGATGCTGCGGCAGCGCAACCTGACCATCTTCCCCAATCTGCAAGTGATCGACATCCTTTCCGCGCAGGTGCGGACCTGGCGACCGCTCGCGCCGGACAAGACCGAGATGGTGTCGCATTGCCTCGCCCCGGTCGGGGAGAGCGCCGCCGCGCGGACGCTCCGCATCCGCAACTACGAGGACTTTTTCAACGCCTCGGGGCTCGCCAGTTCCGACGACAATGTCATGTATGAGTTCTGCCAGGCCGGCTACGACGCAACGAGTGCCGCTCCCACGCAAGGCTACTTGCGCGGCATGGCCGAGGTCGGCACCGGCGACAGCGTGCATGCCAGGGAGCTTGACGTGCATCCGCGCGAATGGTCGTTCGGCGCAACTAGCTTCGGTGGCGAGACCAATTTCCACCCGGGCTATCGCGAATGGCGCCGGTTGCTGCAGCGCGCCGCGGCGGAGAGCGCGTGATGGCCGGGGCAAATGGACACGACGCCAACGCCGTTGCGGCGGCAACGCTCTATCGCGAAGCCCGGCTGCTCGATCGCGGCGAATGGGCCGACTGGGTGGCGATGTACCGCGAAGATGCCGTCTATTGGGTGCCGGCCTGGCTCGACGAATACGAGACCACCGGCGATCCGAACACGGAGGTTTCGTTGGTCTATCACGACGCGCGACGCGGTCTCGAAGAGCGGATCGCGCGCATCGAATCCCGCAAATCGATCACCGCACTGCCGCTGCCGCGCACCGTGCACCAGATCAGCAATCTCGAGGCGGCCGAGACCGCGCCCGGAGAGATCACCTGTCACTCGGTGTTCTCGGTGCACGTCTATGATCCCCGTGTGGCGAAAGAGCATATCCGCCACGGGCGCTACGAGCACCGGCTGACGCGCGAGGGCGATCAATGGAAGATTGCGCGAAAGATCATCACCCTGGTGAACGACCGTGTGGCGACACTGCTCGATTTCTACAGCCTGTGAGGACGTGATGGCGGAAACGGCAGGCTGGCACACCGCGGCAGCGCTCAGCGAGGTGAAGGAAGGCGAGCCGCTCGGCGTCGAGATCGCGGGCCGTTCGGTCGCGCTCTATCGCGTTGCAGACGAATATTACGCCACCGGCAACATCTGCACCCACGCCGAGGCGCTGTTGTCCGACGGCATGCTCGACGGCTGCGAGATCGAATGCCCGTTGCATATGGGCCGCTTCGACATCCGCACCGGCGAGGCGCTGACCAGTCCGGTCGAGATCGATATCCCGGTCTATCCGGTACGGGTCGCCGGCGAGCGGCTCGAAGTGTGCTTGCCGCAATAGACCGCCCCCAACCAAACGAAATCAGAAAGCAAACATGGCCGAGGTGACGATGGCAAAGGCGGCTATACGATCCGCCGATCCTGCGCTCGAAAGCACCACGATCCGCAAGGTCGCGGGCCGGCTGATGTGGTTCGTGATGGCGCTTTACTTCCTCGCCATCCTCGATCGCGGCAATATTTCCTTCGCCGCCCTGCAGATGAACAAGGATCTCGGGTTGAACGCCGAGATGTTCGGCATCGCCGTCGGCATCATGTATTTCACCTATTCGATCTTCGAAATCCCGAGCAACCTGGTGCTGAGCCGCTATGGCGCGCGCGCAACGCTGACGCGGATCGCAATCCTCTGGGGCATCGCCACCGTGCTGATGGCATTCACGCAAGGCCCGTTCAGCCTATACATCTTCCGCGGCTTTCTCGGCTTTGCCGAATCCGGCCTGTTTCCGGGCGTGATGCTGCTGCTGAGCCTATGGTTTCCCTTCCGTTATCGCGCCCGCTACAACGCCATGTTCAATTATGCAGTGCCGATCTCCTATATCTTCGCTTCGCTGCTTTCGGGCGCCATCCTCGAGCTCAACGGCACCTTCGGCATCGCCGGCTGGAAGTGGCTGTTCCTGCTCGAAGGTCTGCCGCCGATCATGCTCGGCCTGATCGGCATCTTCTATCTCACCGACCGGCCGCAACAGGCGTCGTGGCTCTCCACCGAGGAGAAGGCGTGGCTCACGAACGCGCTCGACCGCGACGCCAGGGCGACCGGCGTCGTCCATGGCGAGGGCGTGCTGAAAACCATCACCAAGCCGATGGTGCTGTTGTTCGGATTCTGCAATTTCGGCCTGTTCTGCGGGCTGGCCTCGCTGTTCCCCTGGCTGCCGCAGATCATCAAGACCTTCGGGCTGCCGGCCTCGCAAGTTGGTCTCGTGACGGCGATCCCGCCGATCGCCGGGCTGATCGGCATGATCGCGCTGTCGCGGCATTCCGATCGTGTCGGGGAGCGCTTCCATTATGCGGTCGCGACCTTCGTCATCGCCGCATCCGGATTTGCCATCGCGGCGTTCGCGGCCACACCGGTCATGATCATCGTCGGCTTCATGGTCGCCAATGTCGGCGTCTACGGCACGCAGGCGGTATTCTGGACCATCCCGCAGTCCTACATGTCGCGGCAGAGCGCACCCGGCGCGATCGGGCTTGTCGG
The DNA here is from genome assembly GCA_019243075.1 of Bradyrhizobium sp. Taxonomy (GTDB): domain Bacteria; phylum Pseudomonadota; class Alphaproteobacteria; order Rhizobiales; family Xanthobacteraceae; genus Bradyrhizobium. The sequence continues at coordinate 5,016 of JAFAUV010000273.1, read as the reverse complement.
CACCATCGGCAGCATCGGCGGCGCCGTCATTCCCGTGATCGTCGGTCGTGCCAAGGACGCCTCGGGCAGTTTCACCGTGGGGTTCCTGGTCGTGGCGGGCGCGCTGCTCTTTGCCGCCGTCCTGGTCCTGATCGCGCGGGCGAAACTGGTGAAGGCGTGAAGACGGCAAGCGCGAAAGCCGTTCGGTCGCGCGAAGAGCTCGCGATCGATTTCGAGCGCTATGTTCCGACCGTGCTGTCTAGTCTCGTGGCGAAATTCCGCGCCAGCGCCAACGCGTTCTTTTCGCAGACCTATGGCGTGTCGCTCGCCGAATGGCGCATCCTCTCCTTCCTGCGCGAATACGGGCCGGCCAGCGCCTACGATATCTGCGCCAAGGCCCATCTCGACAAGGCCGTGGTCAGCCGCGAGGCCACCTCCCTTGCCGCCAAGGGCCTGGTGAAGATCGCCCCCGTCAAGGGCAGCGCGCGCAATCGCAGCGAGATCGCCCTGTCGGCATCCGGCTTTGCGCTGCTCGACCGCAGCTTTGACGAAGTGCTGCGCCGTCATGACAATCTTACCGCGGGCCTCGACGCGAAATCGATCGAGACCTTCTTCCGCGTCGTGCGGCATCTCGAAAGCCGCATCCCGCACATGGCCGGGCCATCGGCCGCGCCGCGCTCGACGCACGCCCCGGTGAAGCGGATCGAGAGAGATTAGTTGTAGCACGCATAAGCCCAGCGACATGCGGGACCTCTCAGCTTCCGGGGTGTCGCTGGGCTCATCCGGGCTGAGGACCGTTACGAGACTTCCCCTTGTGTTACTTTCTCACACAAGGACGATGGCCGCCGCAGGCCGGCGGACCCGGCAGCGCTTGGTCGAACCGAGTGCCAGCGCAGGTGCCGCAAAATGCGGTAGGTATGCGCTGGCCTTTCTGCTAGTGCAGAACATTCGGGATCGTTGCGCCTTCCCCAATCTGTCGAGTTGTAGCTTGCCAGCTCGCCTCTTTATCAAGCGCGTGGATGAAGCCATTGGCTTATCCCAGGGCGATCGCGAAGCGCTGCGAGGGCTTCAGGTCGTGGAACGTGTCCTGACCAACCGCGAGGCGATCTGCCAGGAAGGAGACGCTGCATCGCACTGCACGGTGCTGCTGGACGGCTTTCTGGTCAGGTCCAAGATCGTCGGCGATCGCGAGCAAATTCTCGCCGTGCATGTCCCAGGAGATTTCCCCGATCTGCAAACGCTGCATCTGCCTGTCCTGGACCATGATATCGTCAGCGTCGGGCCCTCGCGCGTTGGCGTAATTCCTCACGCCCATCTGAAGGCCATTCTCACCGCCTCCCCCACGCTCACACACGTGTTCTGGCGCGAGACCCTCGTCGAGGCCGCCATCTTCCGGGAATGGGTCTGCAACGTCGGCGCGCGAAGTGCGCTGGCGAGCGTGGCGCATCTCATTTGCGAACTCGCAGCTCGCCTGGATGCCGTCGGGCTGCTTCAGGACCACAGCTTTCAGCTTCCGCTGGTCCAGCAGGACATCGCCAACGCCCGCGGCATATCCGCCGTGCATGTCAACCGGACCTTGCAGGAACTCCGCAAGCGCAAGCTGATCAGCTGGGAAGGCAGGTCGGTCACGCTTCTGGATCGCAAGGAACTGGGAAAATTGGCTGGATTTTCAGGGGAATATCTGCACCAACGGGCGCGGCCGGCAGCCGCTTAGGAACAGCTTCCGCTGCCCGACGTTCGAGCGGAATGCAGAAGTACTTCTTCCACGTCGATGGCACGAACCCCTACCACGACGACCATGGCATGGAACTTTCGGACGATGTCGCCGCGTGGATCGAGGCGAAGCGGTTTACGCGGGATATCGAGCTCAACCTGCAGCCGGGTGAACCTGGCGGCTGAATGTTGTCGACGGCGATCGTCCCGTTTACATTCTGACCATCACCTCCAAGAAGCTCGGCTGACATTCAGTCCAGCGGGTCCCGGTTGCGGGCCTACCGAGCGCACGGACCGGTGCGGCCGGATGCGGTCCTCAAGGTCAGTCAAGCCGCACAATAGGTTCGAATAGCCGTGCTTCGGGCGCAATTGCACCAATCACCATCCTTCCGCCACGCCCGGCAGTATTGTCGCTTCATGACTACCTCGGACCAGATCGGACGGGCGCCCGTACTGTCGGCAACGCCGGGCCATCATCTCAGCCGGGAGCTTGCGGAAACCATCAAACTCGCCGCGCCGATGGCGGCAACCCAGCTTGGGCAGATCGCGATGATGACGACCGACCTCGCCTTCATCGGCCGCCTCGGCGATGCCGCGGTGGCGGCGGCGGCATTGGCCGGCACGGTCTATTTCGTCGCCTTCACCTTCGGCATGGGGCTGATGTCGGCGGTCGCCCCGCTCGCCGCCCGGGCCTTCGGCGCGCGCGACCCGCGCATGGTCCGGCGCTCACTGCGCTCGGGACTGTGGGTGGGGCTCTTGATTGCGCTGCCGATCATGATCCTGCCGTTGCGCGGCGAGCAGATTCTGCAAGCGCTCGGCCAGGCCGAGGAGCCCTCGCATCTGGCGCAGCAATATCTCTTTGGCCTGATCTGGGGCGTGGCGCCGGCGCTGTGGTTCATCGCCATCCGCGGCTTCATGGGCGCGCTCAACCGGCCGGAGCCAATCCTCTGGATCACGCTGGCCGCGATCCCCTTCAATGCGTTGCTGGTCTATCTGCTGCTCTATGGCGAGTTCGGCTTCCCGCAGCTTGGCTTGTTCGGGGCGGGGCTTGCCACCGCAACCGTCAATGGCGGCGCCTTCGTTGCCAGCCTGTGGTTCGCGACCGAGCGCAAACCATTCCAGCGCTATCACATCCTGGTGCGGCTGTGGCGCGTCGATTGGCAGCTGATGCGGCAGATCGTCGTCATCGGCGCACCGATCTCGATTTCCCTGCTGCTGGAATACGGGCTGTTCTCATCGGCCGCGCTACTGATGGGCATGATCTCGACGACCGCCCTCGCCGCGCACCAGATCGCGCTTCAGGTCGCAGTGATCCTGTTCATGGTCCCGCTCGGCGTCAGCATGGCGGCGACCGTCCGTGTCGGACAAGCCTTCGGCCGCGACGATGCCGATGGTGTCAAGCGCGCCGGCACGGTCGCGATGTGGCTCGGCATTGCCATTTCCGCCGCACTGACCCTGGCGGTGATCGTGCTGCGTTTCGCCATTGCACGGTTCTTCCTTGGCGCCGATACCGAGAACGCCGGTGTCGCCGTCACGCTTGCGGCAACCCTGCTCGTGATTGGCGCGACCTTTTTCGTCACCGATGGCTTGCAGACCATCGCCGCCGGCGCGCTGCGCGGCATGAACGATACGCGCGTACCCCTGCTGTACGCGGCGCTCAGCTATTGGGGCATCGGTTTCTGCTCGGCCTATGCGCTCGCCTTCCATACCCCGCTCGGCGCGGCCGGCGTCTGGACCGGGCTGTCGCTTGGCACGCTGGTCTATGCAATGCTGTTGCTATTGCGGTTCCGCCGATTGGCCAGCGGCCTCGCTCGAACACCAAACCGGGAAGGAGGTTTGCATGACGGTCGACAAGGTCCCGCCCAGCATTGAAGCCGGCAGTGTTCTTGCGGGCGCTCAGTTCACCGACGCCTTTCGCGTCAGCGTCGATGGCATCAATCCCAGCGCGAGGCGGGCCGCCGAAAGGCTGTTTGCACGCAACCCGGGCTGGATCGATGCCTTGCTGCGATTGCGCAACACGCTGGTGCGGCCATTTGGCCTGAAGACGTCGGGGCTGGGGGAGCCGGCCACGGGCGGCATGATCGGCATCTTTCCCGTGATCAGCGAGACGCCCGAGCGGATCGTCGCCGGCTTCGACGATCGCCATCTGGATTTTCGCGTGGTGGTCGATGTCGCGCCTTCCCGGCCCGGCCATCAGGTCACGGCGACAACCCTGGTCAAGACCCATAATCTGCTTGGCCGCGCCTATCTGGCCGTCGTGCTGCCGTTCCATCGCGTGATCATCCGCAGTCTGCTCCGGCACGCATTCCTGTCATCGAAATCCTGATTTGGCGCATGGAAAGCAAGGGTCTGATGCGCAGGAAGTGATATTGACGGGATGTTGAGCCGGTTCTACGAAACGAACCAAAAGCACACGAGGCAACGCCATGGCGCACGAGACGGAAACGCTGGCAGGCTATGTCGCCGCGCTGAAATTCGAGGACATTCCGCCGCACGTATTGGAGCGGGCCAAGGTGCTGACGCTCGATTTCCTCGGCAGCGCGATCCGGGCCCGGCGGGACGCGGAATCGACGCCGTCGCTGCTCAAGATGGTGGAAGCGCTCGCGCTCGACGGCAAGGGCGAAGCGACCGTGTTCGGCGACGATAAGACCTGGACCCCGGCGATCGCCGCGCTGCTCAATGGCGCCCTCGGCCACTCCCTGGATTTCGACGATACCCACGCCGATTCCTCTCTGCATCCGAGCGCGCCGGTGGTGCCGGCCGCCTTCGCGGTCGGCGAGATGGTGGGCACCTCGGGCCGCGACGTGCTGACGGCGATTGTCGCGGGCTACGAAGTGTGCTGCCGGCTCGGCAATGCGCTCGATCCGACCTCGCATTATGCGCGGGGCTTCCATCCGACCGCGACCGCGGGCACCTATGGCGCCGCCGCGGCGGCCGGCAAATTGTTCGGCCTGTCGCAGCAGCAGATCGTGGCTGCCTTCGGCATCTCCGGCAGCCAGGCCGCCGGCTCGCTGCAATTTCTGGTCAATGGCGCCTGGAACAAGCGCTACCAGGTTGGCGCCGCCGCGATGAACGGCGTCATCGCCGCCACGCTCGCGCGCAACGACTTTGTCGGCTCGACCGGATCGGTGGAAGGCAAGCATGGCCTCCTGGTCGGCTACAGCGACAATCCGCATCCCGACAAGGCCGTCGCCGGTCTCGGCTCGACCTACGAGACCATGAAGATCGGCGTCAAACCCTATCCGAGCTGCCGCTACACTCATGCGGCGCTGGATGCGCTGATCGCGATGCGCCGCGAGCACAATCTGACACCCGACCAGATCA
>JAFAUV010000253.1 GCA_019243075.1 Bradyrhizobium sp. | reverse complement strand
GCCGGCCGCATCCGCATTCTTCGCGCGGGGCTCGCGACGAACGAGGTCTTCGCCAGCGGGCTGCACCAGCCGTTCGGCATCGCGTTCTATCCGAGCGGCGACAATCCGCAATGGGTCTATGTCGCCAATACCGACAGTGTCGTGCGCTTTGCCTATCATTCCGGCGACCTGAAGGCCTCGGGCTCGCCGGAGACCGTCGTGGCAAAACTCCCGTCGAGCTACGGCCATTCGACCCGCGACATCGTGTTCACGCCCGACAACAAGCGCATGCTGGTCTCGGTCGGGTCCGCCAGCAACGTCGCCGAGGGCATGGGCGAACCGCCGGGCGGGCTCGACGCCTGGCGCAGCAAGGAGCCGCTGGGCGCAGCCTGGGGTGCGGAGACCGACCGCGCGGCTGTGCTTGCGTTCGATCCCGACGGCAAGAACCAGCGACTTTTCGCAACCGGTATCCGCAACTGCGTCGGGCTGGCGGTACAGTCGGACGGCACGGCCTGGTGTTCGACCAATGAGCGCGACGGCCTCGGTGACGATCTGGTGCCTGACTACGTCACGCGCATCCGCGAGAACGCCTTCTATGGCTGGCCCTGGTTCTACATCGGCGACCATCCCGACCCGCGCCACGCCGACCAGCGCGCCGATCTCAGAGGCAAGATCACCGTCCCCGACGTGCTCTTGCAGGCGCACTCGGCCTCGCTTGGTCTGACCTTTTACAACGGCAGCAACTTTCCAGCGGAATATCGCGGTGATGCGTTTGCGGCCGAGCACGGCTCGTGGAATCGCTCGAAGCGGACCGGGTACAAGGTGATCCGCATCCGTTTGAAAGACGGCGTGCCGACCGGCGAGTATGAGGATTTCGTCACCGGCTTTGTCGTCGATGACAGCAGGGTCTGGGGACGTCCGGTTGGCGTCGCCGTCGCGCATGACGGGGCGCTTCTGATTTCTGAGGACGGCAACGGGACGATCTGGCGAGTCAGTCACTAAATCTTCTATCCAATACTCCGGTTGCCGAGCTCCTCGACCAGGATACGCATGTTCTCGCTGTAGTCGATCGGCACCGCGACCAGATGAACGCCACCTTGCGCGAAGGCTACCTCCAGCGTCGGGATCAATTCGGACGTGGCGGCGATCCGGTGACCATGAGCGCCATAGGATTTCGCATAGGCGACGAAATCCGGGTTGCCGAAGGTCATGCCGAAATCGGCAAAATGATCGACCGCCTGCTTCCATCGGATCATGCCATAGGCGGAATCCTCGATGATCAGCACGACCAGATCGAGCTTCAGCCGAACTGCGGTCTCCAGCTCCTGGCTGTTCATCATGAAGCCGCCGTCGCCGCATACCGCCAGCACGCGCTTGTTCGGGTTGAGGCATTTCGCCGATATCGCCGAGGGCAGGCCGGCGCCCATGGTCGCGAGCGCGTTGTCCAGCAGCAGCGTATTGGCGACGGTGGTGCGATAGTTGCGCGCGAACCAGATCTTGTACATGCCGTTGTCGAGACAGACGATGCCGTCTTCCGGCACCACCTTGCGGACATCGTGCACCAGGCGCTGCGGGATCACCGGAAAGCGGTCGTCTTCGGCGCGCTCGCCGATACGGGCGCGGATTTCCTCGCGCAGCGCGAAAAATTCCGGCGCCGCCTGCACGCGGTGGTGCAAGGCATCCGCAAGCGCAGTCACGGTCGTGCCGATATCGCCGATCACCTCGGCATCCGGATGAAACACCTGCTCGACCGTCGCCGAGACATAACCGACATAGATCACCTTCGGCCCCGAGCCGCTGCCCATCAGGAAGGGCGGCTTTTCGACGGTGTCGTGCCCGATCGCGATGATGAGGTCGGCGCGCTCGATCGCGTCGTGAATGTAGTCGCGCTCGGAGAGTGCCGCGGTGCCGAGGTAAAGCTCGGAATTTCCGGTGACCGCGCCCTTTCCCATCTGGGTATTGAAGAAGGGAATCTGCGTCCGGTGCACGAAATCGGACAGCGCCTCGACCAGACGGGGCCGATTGCCTGCGGCGCCAATCATGATCAACGGACGTCTTGCGGCGAGGATCATCTCGACGGCGCCCTTGATCGCGGCGCTCGATGCAATCGGCCGGGCCATCGGATGGGGGGCGATCAGCGAAGCTGTGGCCTCCTCCGCCGCGATGTCTTCCGGCAGTTCCAGGTGAACGGGGCCGGGCCGTTCCTCGGTGGCGACCCGGAACGCGTCGCGCACCATGGCCGCAATCGCCTCGGCCGAGACGATCTGGCGCGTCATCTTGGTGATCGGCCGCATCGAGCCGACGATGTCGACGAGCTGAAACCGCGCCTGCCGCGCGCTCTTGATCGCCTTCTGGCCGGTGATCATGATCATCGGCATCGCGCCGAGATAGGCATAGGCCGCGCCGGTGGTGAAATTCAACGCGCCGGGACCGAGCGTCGAAAGGCAGACGCCGGGCAATCCCGTGAGCCGGCCCTGGGTCGCCGCCATGAACGAGGCAGCCTGCTCATGACGGGTCAGCACCAGCTCGATGTTCGAGCGGCGCAGGGATTCGACCACGGCGAGATTTTCCTCGCCGGGCAGGCCAAAAATGCGCTGCACACCCTCGTTTTCCAGCGCCGCGACCAAAAGGTCCGATCCCTTGCTATGCATTGGCTTCACCTCCTGCGCCGAGCCCTTCTTCACGCCGGCGGCCGAAGTTGGGGCACCACTTTGCCAGGAAAGACGATGGTGCATGGTTTATTTCGCATCATGACGACGCTACGATCCTTGACGCTACGATCCTTGCACTGTTGGGCGGCTTTTGGAAGGTGAGGCTTTTGACCGACGTCTGGACGAGAAAATCCGTCGCCGCGCTGCTGGCTGAAGCGACCCATGACGATCCCCACAGCGAGGTGCGGCCGCTCAAGCGGGCGCTGTCCGCGATCAACCTCGTCGGGCTCGGCGTCGGCGGCATCGTCGGTGCCGGCATTTTTGTGCTGACCGGCCATGCCGCAGCCGAGAATGCGGGCCCGGCGGTCACGCTGTCCTTCCTGCTCGCCGCCGTGGCCTGCGCCTTCGCTGGCCTCTGTTATGCCGAGATGTCCTCCTCGGTACCCATCAGCGGCAGCGCCTATACCTACGCTTATGCCACCATGGGCGAGCTGGTGGCCTGGATCATCGGCTGGGACCTGATCCTGGAATATGCGATCGGGGCCGGCACGGTGGCGATCGGCTGGTCGGCCTATGCGGTGAGTTTTGCAAAAGACTTCGGCATCTCGATCCCATCCGAATTCGCTTCCGCGCCGCTGAATTTCGATGCGAGCAGCCACGCCTGGTCGACGACCGGCGCGATCCTCAACGTGCCTGCAATCGCGATCGTCGTGGCCATGACGGTCCTGCTCGTGATCGGCATCCGCGAGTCGTCGCGGTTTAACGACGTCATCGTCGCGGTGAAATTGGCCGTCATCGTGCTGTTCGTCATATTTGCCGCGCCGGCCTTCTCCTTTTCGAACTGGGTCACGGCTGCCAACCCCGCGGGACATTTCATTCCGCCGAATGCCGGCACCGGCGCTTTCGGCTTTTCCGGCGTGGTGCGCGGCGCGGCCGTGGTGTTCTTCGCCTTCATCGGCTTCGATGCGGTCTCGACCGCGGCGCAGGAGGCCAGGCAGCCGATGCGCGACATGCCGGTCGGGATCATGGGATCGCTGATCATCAGCACCATTCTCTACGTCGCGGTCGGCTTCGTGCTCACCGGGATTGCGCCGTACGACCAGCTCAACGTGCCCGATCCGATCGCGGTCGGCATCAGCGCCGCCGGCATCGGCTGGCTGTCGCCGCTGATCAAGCTCGGCATCGTGCTCGGTCTGACCTCGGTCATTCTCGTAACCCTGCTCGGCCAGCCGCGCATCTTCCGCGCCATGGCCCATGACGGCCTGCTGCCGCCGGCGGCGGCCAAAATCCATCCGCGTTTCCATACGCCCTATGTGTCTACCATCGTCTCCGGCATTGTCGCAGCCGCGTTCGCCGGCCTGCTGCCGATCGGCCTCGTCGGCGAGCTCGTCAGCATCGGAACGCTGCTGGCATTTGCCATCGTTTCGGTCGGCACGCTGGTGCTGCGATACACCAGTCCGGAGCTGCCGCGGCCGTTCCGCGCGCCCGCGATCTGGTTCGTGGCGCCCGCAGGGGCTGCGACCTCGCTGTTCCTGATGTTCGGCCTGCCGCTCGACACCTGGCTCCGCCTGATCGTATGGCTCGCTCTCGGACTTGCGATCTATTTCTCCTACGGGCGCAAGCACAGCCGGATTGCCAGAACCTGATCCTGTGCCTCCTAGCCCCGTTGCACGCTCTGGCCGCCGTCGACCGGCAGGGTCACGCCGGTGATGAAATTGGCTTCATCGGAGGCGAGAAACAGCGCGGCGTTGGCGACGTCCCAGGCGGTACCCATCTTCCGGCGCAGCGGCACCTGGCGGTCGCGTGTGGCCTCGACCTCGGCGCGCGTCTTGTTCCACTCCCGGGCGCGGGTGTCGACCGCCATCGGAGTGTTCATCAGGCCTGGCAGGATGACATTGGCGCGGATGCCGTATTCGGCGTTCTGATAGGCGAGCTGCTCGGTGAAGGCGACCATCGCCGACTTGGTCGCCTTGTAGGCGACATAGGGGTAGGTGGTGATCACGGCCATCGAGGAGATGTTGATGATGGCGCCGCTCTTTTGCTCTCGCATGATCGGGATCACATGCTTGGCGGCGAGGATGCAGCTCTTGAGGTTGATCGCGACGCAGCGGTCGAAGGCTTCCTCGGTGATCGCAAGCAACTCGGCGTCGCCGCCCGCCAGGCTGACGCCGACATTGTTGTGCAGGATGTCGATCCTGCCCCAGCGCTTCATGGCGTCGTCCACCATCGCCTTGATCTCGGCGTCCTTGGTGACGTCGGCCCGAAACGGCGCCGCCGCGCCTTTTTTCGCCGCGATCAGGTCGACGGTCTCCTGCGCGGAATCGGGATGACGATCGACGCAAAGCACCTTGGCGCCCTCGCGCGCGAAAGTCAGCGCGGTGGCGCGGCCATTGCCTATGCCTTCGCCGGGGCTCTGCCCGGCGCCGACCACGATGGCGACCTTGTCCTTCAGACGCATCTTGTTTCACTCCGGGATCGGGTACTGCTGCAGTACCTCCTTGTAATAGGGCTCGTTGTCGATCTTCATGGTGGCGAGCACGCGCACCACGGCGTTGTAGAAGGCGATCGTCAGCACGAGGTCGACCATCTCCTCGTTGGACAGATGCCGCTTGATCTCGGCAAAGGTCGTCACCGACATTTCGAGGCCGCGCGTCATCTCGCGCGCGCCTTTGAGGATCGCTCTCGCCAGCGGCTCGAGCCGCGACTGCACGCCCTCGGTCTCGATCATCATCGCAGAGATGTCCTCGTCGGTGACACCGAACTCCTTGCCGATCCTCACGTGATGGGTGAACTCATATTCCGATTTCTCCAGCCAGCCGACCTGGAGGATGGCGAGCTCGCGCAGGCGCGGGTTGAGCTTGCTCTTGAAGCGGATGTAGTTGCCGACGTCGTTGAAAGCCTTGCCCATGCCGGGCGAGTTCACGAGCAGCTTGTGCAGGTTGGTGTTGCGCTTGAGCATGTCGCGATATTCGGGCGCGACATCGTCAGGTTCGAGATAGGGGAGGCGGGCCATTGTTGTTTCCTTCCTAATGTTCTTCGGATTCACGTTCGGGGGCCTGCAGGGTGACACCGCCATCGACCACCAGCACCTGGCCGGTGATGTAGCGCGCGTAACCGGAGAACAGGAATTTCACGGCCTGGCCGATGTCCCAGCCAGTACCTTCCATCTTCAGCACGGAAGCCTTGGTGCGGTTGGACCGCGCCTTGTCGCTCATGCCGCGGGCATAGACCATCGGCGTGTACATCGGCCCCGGGCAGATGCAGTTGACGCGGACA
>JAFAUV010000246.1 GCA_019243075.1 Bradyrhizobium sp. | reverse complement strand
CCGCTGGCAAGCCGGTCCCCGTGAGCGCCCTGGCCAATATTCCGAGACTGGTCACGGCCTACTTTGCCGGGAAGCCGGACCCCGCCGATCCCACGCAGCGCGTGGCCTTCGGCACCTCGGGCCACCGCGGCTCGTCGCTGAAAAACTCCTTCAATGAAGACCATATCCTGGCCACCACCCAGGCGATCTGCGATTACCGGCGCGAGGCGGGCCTCACCGGGCCCTTGTTCGTCGGCATCGATACCCATGCGCTGGCCGAGCCTGCGCTTGCCAGCGCGGTCGAGGTGTTCGCCGCCAACGGCATCGACATCATGGTCGATCAACACGGCGGCTATACACCCACCCCCGTGATTTCCCACGCGATCCTCTCCTACAACAAGGGCAGAACCTCGGGCCTTGCCGACGGCGTCGTGATCACGCCGTCGCACAATCCGCCCGAGGATGGCGGTTACAAATACAACCCGCCGCACGGCGGCCCGGCCGACACCGACGTCACCGGAAAGGTCGAGCGAGAGGCCAACCGCCATATGGAGCAGCGGCTCAAGGGCGTTCTGCGGATGGATTATGACAAGGCACGCAAGTCGCCGCATCTTCATCGGCACGATTATATCGGCCCCTATGTCGCCGATCTCGCCAATGTCGTCGACATGGAGGTGATCAAATCCGCCGGGGTGCGGATTGGCATCGATCCGCTCGGCGGCGCCGCGGTGCATTACTGGCATCCGATCGCCGAGCGCTACGGGATCAAGGCGACGGTGGTGAATGAAGCGGTCGATCCGACCTTCCGCTTCATGACCGCGGATTGGGACGGCAAGATCCGCATGGATTGCTCCTCGCCCTATGCGATGGCGAGCCTGATCCAGATGCGCGAGCGTTTTGACATCGCCTTCGCCAACGACACCGACGCCGACCGGCACGGCATCGTAACGCGCTCGAACGGGCTGATGAACCCGAACCATTTCCTGGCGACCGCGATCGCGTATCTGTTCGGGCAGCGCGCGCGGTGGGGCAAGGACGCGGCAATCGGCAAGACCGTGGTCTCGAGTTCCATCATCGATCGTGTCGCGAAGAAGCTGAACCGCAAGCTCGTGGAAACGCCGGTCGGCTTTAAATGGTTCGTCGAAGGCCTCGGCAACGGCTCCTTCGGCTTTGCGGGCGAGGAGAGCGCGGGTGCCTCGTTCTTGAAGCGCGACGGGTCGGTGTGGACCACGGACAAGGATGGCATCATCTTGGGGCTAGTTGCGGCGGAAATTCTGGCCAGGACCGGGCGTGACCCGAGCCAGCTTTTTGGCGACCTGACGGCTGAGCTTGGCGTGCCCTATTACGAGCGGATCGACATGCCGGCCACCGCGCCGCTCAGGAACGCGTTGAAGGCGGTCACGGCGGAAAAGCTCGGCATGAAGGAACTGGCCGGCGACGGCGTGCGCTCTACCCGCACCACCGCACCAGGCAACGGTCAGCCCTTCGGCGGCATCAAGGTCGAGACCGAGATGGGCTGGTTCGCGGCGCGGCCTTCCGGCACCGAGGACGTCTGCAAGATCTATGCGGAAAGTTTTCGCGACGCCCCGCATCTGAAGCGGATCCAGAGCGACGCCCAGGCCGCGCTGGCGCGGCTGGTTTGATCTCTCTCGCGCCACGCCGATAAAAGCAGCGGAGGATCTCCATGAAAGCGCTCAACGCGGCTTCGGTCTTGCCGGACGACGGCACCAAGGGGACGCTGGTCGGCCGGGTCTGGCTGCCGTCCGCGTCCGGGCCGTCGGTGGCCGCGATTCGCGGCGACGGCGTTTTCGATGTGACCCGGAGCTTTCCGACCGTGAGCGCGCTGGCGGAAGAAGCAGACCCCGCTGCCGCGCTGCGAGAGGCGGCAGGCACGAAGATCGGAACGCTCGACGACATCGTCGCCAATACCTTGCCCGATCATCGCGATACGAGGAAGCCGTGGCTGCTGGCGCCGCTCGATCTGCAAGTGTTGAAGGCAGCCGGCGTAACCTTTGTCGTCTCCATGCTCGAGCGGGTGATCGAGGAACGGGCGCGCGGCAATCCGGCTTCGGCGGCGGCGATCCGCAAAGAGGTCGAGCGCCTCGTCGGTAACGATCTGTCCAAGCTGAAGCCCGGCTCTCCGGAAGCCATGAAGCTGAAAGAGGTGCTGATCTCTCAAGCCGCCTGGAGCCAGTATCTCGAAGTCGGCATCGGCCCCGACGCGGAAGTATTTACAAAGGCGCCGGTGCTGTCGTCGGTCGGCACGGGCATGGATGCCGGTCTGCATCCGAAATCGAGCTGGAACAATCCCGAGCCGGAGGCGGTGCTGGTGGTCTCGAGCAAGGGTCGAATCGTCGGCGCCACGCTCGGCAATGACGTGAACCTGCGCGATTTCGAGGGCCGCTCGGCGCTGCTGTTGTCGAAGGCCAAGGACAACAATGCCTCCTGCGCCGTCGGTCCGTTCGTGCGACTGTTCGACGACGGCTTCTCGCTCGACGATATCAGGAAAATGGACCTCGACATGACGGTCGAGGGCGAGGACGGCTTTGTGCTCGAGGGCCATTCCTCGATCGGCAAGATCAGTCGCGACCCGACGGACCTCGTGTTGCAGACCATCGGCCCCGTGCATCAATATCCGGATGGATTTGCGCTGTTCCTCGGCACGATGTTCGCACCAGTGAAGGACCGCGACGCGCCTGGACAGGGCTTTACCCACAAGCGCAACGACGTCGTCAGCATCCGCGCAGCCAAGCTCGGTCAACTCGTCAACCGCATGCGCAACAGCGATGAGTGCCAGCCCTGGAGCTTTGGGATCGGCGCGCTGATGAAGAACCTGGCGGGTCGGGGTTATCTTTGCTGAGAGACAAGGATTGCTGCTGGCACGGTTTGTGTGGTCATTCTTTTTCGCGCGAGCTCTGCGTCTCGGCGAGTTCACCGAAGTTGACGATATTCACGCTGCCTTCGGGAAAACGTGCGGTGATTTCCAGCGAGCCGCCAAGAGCCTCGATATAGCGTCGTAAGTTGCTGACATACATGTCGGTACGCCGCTCAAGCTTGGCAACCGCCGGCTGGCCGACCTTTAGTTCTCGCGCAAGCTCCTCCTGCGAACGCTCGCGTGCCTGGCGGAGCTCCTGCAAGGCCATTTCAGTCTTCAACTTGGAAACGCTTGCTGTTATGCGCGCCTTGCGTTCCCGGGAAAAACCCTTGGTCAGCTCCTTGAACGGGCGGTGTCCACTCATCGGATCAAACCCTCTTTTCGTATTTCGTCGATATAGATGTCGTAAAGTCGGTCAGCGAATTGTCAATTTTTATTCCATGTATGGAATGCAATGCTTCGGGGCATCGATCAGCAGCGATGCCGCAGTCCGTCGCGGCCGAGATAGGTGCCGGTCGAGGGATCGTAGGCGCGCGCGTGCAGGCAGGTGGGCTGATAGGGCACGGGGCCGATCACGACCTGCGAAGGATAGGGATAGGGAGATCGCTCGGAATTGCCGGCCAGCGCGCCGGCAATGCCGAGCCAGGCGGTCGAGGGGTCGGCGGTGAAATTGCCGGGGAAGAAGCCGTTGGTCGGATAATCCCGGTGGTCGGCGCGATTGTCGTAGGACCAGGGCGAGGTATTGCCATAGCGCAGCGGACGCAGGCCGAGGTCCTGCGCCTGCGCTGTACTCGCGACGAGCACCAACACGAAGCCGGCGGTTGCGATCGTCTGTCTCATGCCGATCATTGGCGCCTCCCCACCCATCATGGCCGGATCGTTCCCCAATCGCCTTTCCACGCCGAAAGCCGACCGTGGCGGAACTGCAGATAGAGCCCGTCGCTGCGGCTCGCGAGCGTCGCGCCTTTGACATTGGGCAGTGCCACCAGCAATTCATCACCGGGACGGCCACGCGCATAGAGCAGTTGCACGCCGAGCGCCGCCGCGGCCTGCTCCGGCGTCATGCCGAAGGCGAGGGGAATGTTCGGCGGGGTCAGCGGCGCTTGCTGGGCGCGCGCCGGCGTGAGCGCGAGGCATGCCACTGCCAGAACAACCGACAGCGGCGTGAGCATTCTCTTGCGCATGCGCATCATTCCACCGCCACCAGCGTGCCGCCGGGTGTCCAGCCGCCGCCAAGCGCCTGGAACAGGCTGGTCGCCCCGAGCAGCTTGTTCAGCCGGACCAGCACCAGGTTGTTCTCCGCCGTGAACAGCGTCTGCTCGGCCTGCAACACCGTGATCAGGTTGACGGTGCCGCCCTGCAATTGCTTTTCGGCGACGTCGAAGGCTTGCTGCGAGGCGGCGACGACCTCCTTCTGCAGCCGCTCCTGCAGCGTGTATTTTTGCAGCGCGATCAACGCCTTTTCCACATCGGCGAAGGCCGACAGCACGGCCTTGCGATAGGCCTGCAGGTCCTGCAATTGCACGCCCTTGGCCTGTTTCAGCTCGCTCTCCAGCAAAAAGCCGTCGAAGATCGGCTGGGTCAGGCTTGCCGTGAGCGTATAGAACCAGGCGCCCGGCGTGAACAGCGAGGCCAGCGCCGCACTCTGGAAGCCGGCGGTGCCGGTGAGCTGGATCTGCGGGAAGAACGCCGCGCGGGCCGCTTCGACGCTGAAATTGGAAGCGGCAAGCTGCGCCTCGGCCTGCCGCACATCCGGTCGCTGGTAAAGCAGCTCGGACGGCAGCCCGGGCGTGACGCGCGGCACCACGATGTTGGCGCTGGAGCCGCCATGGATGGTGAAATTCGCCGGCGCCCGCGCCACCAGCAGCGCCAGCGCGGCGATGTTCTGTCCGACGGTGACTTCCAGCGGCGGAATGGCGGCGCGCTGGGTCGCGACCAGGGCTTCCTGCTGCGAGACGTCGAGCTGCGAGGCGGTGCCGCCGTTGAACTGCTTCTTGATCAGGGTGAGGATGCGATCGGCGGCTTCGAGGTTACGGCGGGTGACGCGGAGCTGGTCCTGCGCCGCCAGCACCTGGAAATAGGTGTTGGCGACGGTGACCATGGTCGTGAGCGTCACCACCTCGCAGTTATAGCGGGAAGC
>JAFAUV010000133.1 GCA_019243075.1 Bradyrhizobium sp. | reverse complement strand
CATAGGCGCCTTGCTCGCGGGCGCCGTAGCTCGAGCCTTTGCGGCCGCCGAACGGCACGTGATAGTCGACGCCGGCGGTCGGCAGGTTGACCATCACCATGCCGGCCTCGCTGTTGCGCTTGAAGTGCGAGGCGTATTTCAGGCTGGTGGTGCAGATGCCGCTCGCCAGCCCGAAATCGGTGTCGTTGGCGATCGCGAGCGCCTCGTCGTAATTCCTGGCCCGGATGACGCAGGCGACGGGTCCAAAAATCTCCTCGCGGGCGATGCGCATGTTGTTGTCGGCGTCGGTGAACAGCGCCGGCTGCAGATAGAAGCCGGGTGTCTCGCGGCTCAGAAGCTCGCCGCCCCAATGCAGCCTGGCGCCTTCGTCCTTGCCGAGCTTCAGGTAACGCAGATCCTGGTCGAGCTGGCTCTGATCGACCACGGGGCCCACATGCACGCCGGGCTTCAGCGCGTCGTCGACCGACAGGCCCTTCATCCGCTCGGTCAAGGACTCGACAAAGCGGTCATGGATGGCCGAGGTGACGATCAATCGCGATGACGCCGTGCAGCGCTGCCCGGTGGAGAAATAGGCGCCGTTGACGGCGACCTCGACCGCGACCTTGAGGTCGGCGTCGTCGAGCACCACAAGCGGATTCTTGCCGCCCATCTCGAGCTGGAATTTCTTCATGTTGCTCGAAGTCACGCAGGCCTGCGCGATCCGGCGTCCCGTCGCGACCGAGCCGGTGAAGGAGATCGCGGCAACGTCGGGATGCTCGAGCATGGTCTGGCCCACGATGGAGCCGGAGCCGACCACCAGATTGAACACGCCGGCCGGCAGCGCCGAGCGCGTGATGATCTCGGCGAGCGCATGCGCTGTGCCTGGCACCAGCTCCGCCGGCTTGAATACCACCGCATTGCCGTAGCAGAGTGCGGGCGCGATCTTCCAGGCGGGGATTGCGATCGGGAAATTCCAAGGCGTGATCAGGCCGACCACGCCGAGCGCCTCGCGCGTGATTTCGACATCGAGCCCGGGACGCACCGAGGCGCCCTTCTCGCCCATCATCCGGAGCGCCTCGCCGGCGAAGAACGCAAATATCTGTCCGGCGCGCGCCACCTCGCCGATGCCCTCAGGCAGGGTCTTGCCCTCCTCGCGCGCCAAAAGGCGGCCGAGCTCGTCCTTGCGAGCGAGAATTTCGGCGGAAATCCGGTTCAGCGCGTCATAGCGCTCCTGCGGCGTCGAGCGCGACCAGGCCGGGAACGCGGCTTTGGCGGCGGCGATGGCCTGCTCGGTTTGCGCCTTGTCGGCCCTGGCATATTCGCCGACGACATCGTCGGTGTTGGAGGGGTTGATGTCACGGGTGACGCCGGAGCCGGCGACCCATTCGCCGCCGATGAAGTTCTTCAGAGCCACATTCATGGTTTCCTCCGTGATGGTTGTTGCGCATGATCCGGGAAACCGGTTCCCGCTGTTCCGGATCGTGCGTCAGCGCACCAGACATGGGCGCTTGTCGGCAAACGTAAAGCCCGGCAAGCAGCCGCCTCGCCGGTGGCCTCGACCAGCGACGGAAGCAGCGGGTTTTCATCCGCGCGCCGCCACACCATGAACAATTCGACCGGCGCGGCTGCGCAATTGCAGCGGCCGCAGCCTGACATCGGCGCTTCAAATTGACCGCCGCCGCGGGCACGATCGAGACGCCGAGCCCTGCACGCACCATCGCGAGTTCTGCCGTTTCTAGCATCGATCTTCCCGCGAAACAAAGGCTGTGGCCGCCACGTCTGCGGGCTTGACCGATCCCTTGCGGCGCTCACTTCATCCGCCTGAAGCGGACCCTCCTGCCGTCCGGCAGGCGGGTTGCGACATAGCCGCCGGCGAGGCACGCTTCGCGTTGCGGCATCTTTTCCTGCGGGCTGCGCCGGCTTTCCCACCATGAAGCACGTTGCGCCGCGCGCGGCAGTGCGGCACCGATGATCTGCTCGATCTGCTCGAAGCTCAGCACGAATTCCGGCAGGCTCTGCTTCTTCAGATAATCGCGCAACGCGTCGTAATCGTTCACCCTGGTTCGGCTCCGTATCATCCCCGTGACAATTGGGCTCACCCCAACTCGTTCGGCCGGAAAGGAAGCGTTAACCGATCGGCATGGCGTTGTCGTCATTTAAGCCGGCCTCAATGTTTCTGGCGCATGCAGGGATCGGGAGACGATGCATGCGATCGGGATGGAGCGAAAGCGGGACCGGGCGGCCCTGGCGGCTGTCAGCAAAACTGCTGATCGCCTCCTCGGTTGCGACCGTGATCGGCTTCTCCGGCATCTGCGCCAATGTCATGCTGAACATGCGCCGCGGCGAGGAAATGGTTGCCCGCCAGTCGCTGGAAAATCTCGCCTCCGGCATCGACGCCGATATCAGCCGCAACATCGAGGTCTACGACCTGTCGCTGCGCGCGGTCGCCAGCAACATCGTGATTCCGGAGATCAAGGACGTCTCCAAGGCGATCCGGCACCTGATCCTGTTCGACCATTCGACGACGGCCAAGCATTTCGGCGCGATCGAGGTCTACGACGCCGAGGGCCGGCTCACGGTGGACGCCTCGACGCTCGATCCGGTGCCAAAGAACCGCGCCGACGAGGAATATTTCACGGTGCATCGCGACCATCCCGATGTCGGCCTCTTCATCAGCCGGCCGATGCTGCATCGCGGCGCCTATTCCATCGTGCTGAGCCGCCGGATCACCGGCGCGGACGGCAGCTTTCAGGGCGTGGTCGTGGGCGCGCTGCGCTTTTCCTATTTCCACGAGCTGTTCGGCCGGCTCCAGCTCGGCGACGACGACATCATCTGCGTGCTGCGCCCCGACCGCACCATCATCATGCGCCGCCCGTTCGATCTCGACATCATCGGCAAGCGGCTCAGCGACCTGCCACGCGGCAAGCAGTTGACCATGGGAGCGAGCAGCACATTCTCCGGGATGGGACCTGTCGACGACGTTCCCCGCCTCTATGTCCGCGGCGCGAGCGCGAGCCCGCTCGCCGTGGTCGTCGGCAAGCCGCTCGACGACATCTTCGCGCTGTGGCGCACCGAGGCGATCCGCATCGGTGCGATCATGACCGCCCTGATCGCCTTCGTGCTGGCGGCGACGCTGTTCCTGGCGCGCGAAATACGGCGCCGCGCCGACGCCGAGGCCAAGCTGGAAGAGCTCGCCACCACCGACGCGCTGACGGGGCTGAAGAACCGGCGCAAATTCGACCAGGAGATCGATTTTGAATGGCGCCGCGCCCGCCGCCACAAGACGCCGCTGTCACTTCTGATGATCGATGCCGATCATTTCAAGGCCTATAACGACGCCTATGGCCACCAGGCGGGCGACCAGGTGCTGGTCGGGATCGCGATCTGCATTTCGGATTCGGCCACGCGCGCCGGCGACTGCGCCGCGCGCTATGGCGGCGAGGAGTTCGCCGTGCTGCTGCCGGGCCAGGGTAGCGCGGAGGCGATGATGATCGCCGAGACCATCCGCCGCAAGGTGCAGGGCTGGTCGGACCAACCCGCGATTTCGACCGTCAGCATCGGCATTGCGAGCGTGACGCCGGAGCCGGCGATGGACTGGGCGGAGCTCGTCAGCGCCGCCGACAAGGCGCTCTACGCCGCCAAGAATGCCGGCCGCAATTGCTGCGTGCTGGCCCCGAGCCCGGCGCTGTCGATGGTGGCTTGACGCTTGCTCGTGCTGCCTCGCTTGCGCTCCTCGCCATGACGATAGGCAACGGCGATAGGCAACGGCCCGGCCTGTTACTCCTCCAGATACTTCCTCAGCTCCGCGCGCAGGGCGTCGCGCAAGTCCGCGCGCGCCATGGCGTAGGCGATGTTGGCGCGGAGGAAGCCGGCCTTGGAGCCGCAATCGTGACGCTCGCCCTCGAACTCCACCGCGTAGAAGCTCTGTGATTTCGACAGACCGATCATGGCGTCCGTGAGCTGGATCTCGCCGCCCGCGCCGTGCTCCTGCTTCTCCAGGATCTTGAAAATCTCCGGCTGCAGGATGTAGCGACCGGTGATGGAAAAGTTCGACGGCGCCGTGCCTTTCGGCGGCTTCTCCACCATGCCGGCGACCTTGAACATGCGCCCATGCTGATGGTGCCGGTCGCCGACGCCGCAAATGCCGTATTGATGCGTCAGATGCTCGGGCACCTCCTCGACCGCGATCAGGTTGGAGCTTTCCGGAAGCTTGCCGGCGGCCTCGATCATCTGCGCGAGGCAACCCGGCGTGTTCAGCACCAGTTCATCCGGCAGCACCACCGCGAACGGCTCGTCGCCGACGATGTCGCGCGCGCACCAGACCGCATGGCCGAGGCCGAGCGGCGCCTGCTGCCGGGTAAAGCTCATCGCGCCGGCTTGAGGCTGGTCGCGCGCCAGGATGTCTTGCTCGGCCTTCTTGCCGCGCGCCGCCAGCGTGGTATCGAGCTCGAACATGCGGTCGAAATGATCCTCGATCACGCCCTTGTTGCGTCCGGTGACGAAGACGAAATGCTCGATGCCCGCCTCCTTGGCCTCGTCGACCACATACTGGATCAACGGCTTGTCGACGATGGTCAGCATCTCCTTCGGCATCGCCTTGGTGGCGGGCAGGACGCGGGTGCCGAGACCGGCGACGGGGAAGACGGCTTTGCGGATTTTCATGGGCTGTCGAAGGAGGCTCGAGGGACATCCAGGACGTGCGACCTTGGTAGCGGTTTTTCGCGCCGTCAACAAACGGGGGTGCGACAGCTCTAACGCGAAAACGCCGGCTTTGTTAACCTGTTGGAAACCGCAGGCAGGCCTCCTGAAAGCCTGATTTGTTGGGCAGCGGGTGGGACATGACACCTCCGACGGAACCATTGGCCAAGACGCTCGGTGCCGCCCTCCTTGCAGCCTGCCTGATGGCAGGCCCTGCTCATGCCCAGGAATCGGGCGGCGGGCTGTCCAGCCTGTTTGGCGGTATTTTCTCCGGCCACAAGTCCGACGCCGCTCCGGCGCAGCCGGCTGCGCCCGGCAGCACCGGCTCGATCCCCTGGAGCGGCGAGGACGGTGCCTCCGGCCATCCCCTGATGACGGCGAGCGCGATCCGCGAGGCGGCCGCCAATTTCGACAATTGCGTCGCCGGGATGTGGCCCGATGCCGCGCGGCGCAACATCACGCGCGAGAACTTCGACCGCTTCACCGCGGGCTTGTCGCCGGACCTGCGCATCATGGACCTGATGGACGCGCAGCCGGAATTCACCAAATCGATTTGGGACTATCTCGATATACTGGTGAGCGACGCCCGCCTCGCCAAGGGCAAGGAGGTCCTCACCAGGTACAAGGCGCAGTTCGATGCGATGGAAAAAGCCTATGGCGTCGACCGCAATATCATCGCGGCGATCTGGGGCATCGAATCCAATTACTCGACCCAGATCGGCGACCGCAGCGTGCTGCAATCGACCGCGACGCTCGCCTGCGTCGGCCGCCGCCAGGCCTATTTCAGGGACGAATTTCTCGCCGCGCTTGAAATCCTCAATCACGGCGATCTCACGCCCGAGCAGATGCACGGCTCCTGGGCCGGAGCCTTTGGCGCAACCCAGTTCATGCCGACCGTCTACAAGCGCTACGCGGTCGACGCCGATGGCGACGGCCGCCGCGACGTCGTCGACAATCCCGCCGATCTGATCGCGTCCACCGCCAACAACCTCAAGAAGGATGGCTGGCAGGCCGGCCAGAGCTGGGGCTACGAGGTCTCGGTGCCGAAGGATTTCAACTACATGCTGGCCGACCGGTCCAGGACCATGACCATGGCACAGTGGGACCATCTTGGCGTCAAGCGCGCCAACAACCAGCCCTATCCGCATCCCGCCGACAAGGCCTATCTGCTGGCGCCCGCCGGGGCCGAAGGCCCGAGCTTCCTGATGCTGCAGAATTTCCGGGTCATCATGAAATACAATCCGGCGGAGGCTTACGCGCTCGCGATCGGCCATTTCGCCGATCGCTTGCGCGGCCAGCCGCCTTTCGTGCAGCCCTGGCCCCGTCAGGAGCGCGAATTGTCGAAGGCGGAACGGCTGGAGCTACAGCAGATTCTGGCCCAGCGCGGCTTCTACAAGGGAACGCCGGACGGCCAGTTTGGCG
>JAFAUV010000090.1 GCA_019243075.1 Bradyrhizobium sp. | reverse complement strand
GCAATACAATCCGCATGCGATGCTCAAGGACGTCGTCACCGTCGAGGACGTGCTGAACTCGCCGATGATCTCCGATCCGCTGCATCGCATGGATTGCTGCGTCGTCTCCGACGGCGGCGGCGCGCTGATTGTGACGACGCCGGAGATCGCGAAGAGCCTGAAGAAGCCGTTGGTCAAGTTGATCGGCCATGGCGAGGCGATGAAGGGCCCGCGCGGCGGCAAGGATCTCGATCTCACTTACTCGGCGGGCATCTGGTCCGGCCCGCGTGCGTTCGAGGAAGCCGGCATCACGCCGAAGGACATCAAATACGCCTCGATCTATGACAGCTTCACCATCACGGTGCTGATGCAGCTCGAAGACCTCGGCTTCTGCAAGAAGGGCGAGGGCGGCAAGTTCGTCGCCGACGGCAATCTGATCTCGGGCGTCGGCAAGCTGCCGTTCAACACCGACGGCGGCGGCCTCTGCAGCAACCACCCGGTCAATCGCGGCGGCATGACCAAGATCATCGAGGCGGTGCGGCAGCTTCGCGGCGAGGCGCATCCGAAGGTGCAGGTCAAGAACTGCGACCTCGCGATCGCCCATGGCACCGGCGGATTGCTTGGCAATCGCCACGCCGCCTCAACCTGCATTCTGGAGCGCGTGTGATGGCAGAAAGCAAAAAATATCCGGCCCCGGAGGGCAATCCCGAGACCGCGCCGTTCTGGGAAGCGGCCAAGCAGGGCAAGTTCATGATCAAGCGCTGCACCGCCTGCGGCGAGCCGCATTATTTCCCGCGCTCGATCTGCCCGTTCTGCTTCTCCGACCGCACGGTGTGGGAAGAGAGCTCGGGCGAGGCGACGATCTACAGCTACAGCCACATGCGCAAGTCGGCGAGCGGGCCCTATGTGATCGCCTATGTCACGCTGAAGGAGGGCCCCTCCCTGCAGACCAATATCGTCGATTGCGAGCCGGACAAGCTGAAGATCGGCCAGAAGGTGAAGGTGGTATGGAAGCCGACGGAAGGCGCCCCGCTGCCGTTCTTCACGCCGGCTTGAGTTCGTGGGGTGGCGTAGAGCGGAGCGAAACCCACCATCACAGCCGCGATGGGTTTCGCTACGCTCAACCCATCCTACGAGTTGCCTGGAAAGTATCTTCTCGCCACCGGGGAGAGGGCGCATCGACGGGTACCGCGAAAGAGTCGGGAGGCGACATGCCGATCAACTACGAACAACTGATGGCGCTGAAGAATCTCGGGCAGAAATATGCCTATGGTGATCGCGAGGTGATGCTCTATGCCTATGGGATCGGCATGGGCGCCGATCCCATGGATGAGAAGGAGTTGGCCTTCGTCAATGAGGCTGCCGCCGAGCCGCGCCCCTTGAAGGTGGTGCCGACGTTTGCCTCGGTCGCCGCCTGGGGTGCCGGCCCGGGCGAGATGCATCTCAACCGCGTCATGGTGGTCGACGGCGAACGCGACATCACCTTCCACAAGCCGCTGGCGCCGTCGGCGCACATCACCGCCGATTCCTCCGTGCTCGCGGTCTACGACAAGGGCAAGGACAAGGGCGCCGTCATCCGCCACCAGACCGTGCTGAGGGACGACAGGGGAGAGCCGATCGCAACACTGGTCGCCTCGCGCTTCGCCCGCGGCGATGGCGGCTTTGGCGGGCCGTCCGAAGGCCAGCCCGAGCCGCATGCGATGCCGAACCGCGCGCCCGATCGCAGCGTCGACATCACCACGCGGCCGGACCAGGCGCTGGTCTATCGGCTGTGCGGCGACCGCAACCCGCTGCATTCCGATCCTGGCTTTGCGAAGAAAGCCGGCTTCCCGAAGCCCATCCTGCACGGCATGTGCACCTACGGCATCACCTGCCGCGGCGTGTTGCAGACCTATGCGGATTACGATCCGTCCGCTTTCAGGCAGCACGCGGCCCGCTTCTCCTCGCCGGTCTATCCCGGCGACACCGTGTCCATCGAGATGTGGAAGGACGGCAATGTGATTTCATTCGAAGCCAAGGTGAAGGCGCGGAACGTGACGGTGATCAAGAGCGGGCGGTCGGTGCTGGCTTAGACGAGGCGAGGGCGACGCGCTCCCTCACCCCGGTCTGCGCGGGGAGCGGTGAAGAAGAGAGAACACGGAGAAAGACAGATGGGATTGCTCGACAAGAAAGTCGCCATCATCACCGGCGCCGGCGGCGGGCTGGGTGAGGCCTACGCAAAGCTATTCGCGCGCGAGGGCGCGGCCGTGGTGGTCAACGACCTCGGCGGGCCGCGCGACGGCTCTGGCGCCGACAAGTCGATGGCGGAAAAGGTGGTCGAGGCGATCAAGGCCGAAGGCGGCCGCGCGGTGGCCAATGGCGCCGACATCTCCACGCTCGCCGGCGGCGAGGCCGTGTTCAACGACGCCATCAAGCATTTCGGCCGCGCCGATATTCTCGTGAACAACGCCGGCATCCTGCTCGACGAGACCTTTCACAAGGCGAAAGAGGCCAATTGGGACAAGGTGATCAAGGTGCACCTCAAAGGCACCTTCTGCGCCACCCAGCCGGTGTTCAAATGGATGCGCGACAACGGCGGCGGCGTCATCGTCAATACGTCGTCGACGTCGGGCCTGATCGGCAATTTCGGCCAGACCAATTACGGCGCCGCCAAGGGCGGTATCTGGGGCCTCTCCAACGTGTTGGCGATCGAGGGCCGCAAATACAACATCCGGGTCTGGACGCTCGCCCCGGGCGCGTTGACCCGGATGACCGCAGATCTGCCGCGCTATAAAGAGAATCCCGGAGCGGCCCTCGGGCCGGACGGCATCGCGCCTGCCGTGCTATACATGGTCTCCGATTTGTCGGGCGACCAGACCGGCAAGGTGCTCGGTGTTTCCGGTCCCCGCGGGGTGCGCGAACTGCGCATGATGGAGATGGAAGGCTGGACGCCGCCGTTCACGGGCTGGAAAGCCGAGGATATCGTGACCCACGCCAGGGAGATCTTCTTTTCGGAGGAGGAGATCAAGAAGTCGGCGCGGAGATTCAAATGACTAGTGATCCCGGAGCGCCGCGAAGCGGCGAGCTGGAATGACGACGGAGAAGCAAGAGGCAGCAATGACCAAGCTCACCGCCAACGCCGCGGGCACCTTCGCCATCGCGCCGACGCCGTTCCATGACGACGGCCGCATCGATGAGCGCTCGATCGACCGCCTCACCGACTTCTACGCCGAGGTCGGCTGCGAGGGCGTGACCGTGCTCGGCATTCTCGGTGAGGCACCAAAACTCGATGCGGCGGAAGCCGAGCAGGTCGCGGTGCGGTTTGTGAAGCGCGCGAAGACCATGCAGATCATCGTCGGCGTCTCCGCGCCGGGCTTTGCCTCGATGCGGTCGCTAGCGGAGGCCTCCATGGAGGCGGGCGCCGCCGGCGTCATGATCGCGCCGCCGCCGCACTTGCGCACCGACGACCAGATCATTGGCTATTTCAAGCAGGCGCAGGAAGCGATCGGCGACATTCCCTGGGTGCTGCAGGACTATCCGCTGACCTTGTCGGTCGTGTTCACGCCGGCCGTGATCCGCAGAATCGTGATGGACAGCCCGTCCTGCGTCATGCTCAAGCATGAGGACTGGCCGGGCCTGGAAAAGATCTCGACGTTGCGCGGATATCAGAAGGACGGCTCGCTCAAGCCGCTCTCGATCCTCTGCGGCAATGGCGGCCTGTTCCTCGATTTCGAGATGGAGCGCGGCGCCGACGGCGCGATGACCGGTTACGCCTTCCCCGAGCTCTTGATCGACGTGGTGCGGCTCTCGAAGGAAGGCAAGCGCGACGCTGCGCACGACCTGTTCGACGCGCATCTGCCGCTGATCCGCTATGAGCAGCAGCCGGGCGCGGGGCTGGCGGTGCGCAAATATGTGCTGCAGAAGCGCGGCGTCATTGCCTCCAGCGCCCAGCGCAAGCCGGGCGCTATGATCACACCCGCCGCGAAGGCGGAAGTCGATTATCTGCTGTCGCGCGTCGCGCGGGTCGACCGTCGCGCCAACCTGCAGCCGCAGTCGAGCGCCGCGGGCTAGGTTGATGGCAGAAATCGTCGCCCCGCGTCAGGCTTCGACCGTCCTGCTGTTGCGCGACAGCAAGGCGGCGAGGGAGCTCGAGGTCTTCATGATGGTACGTCACCATCAGATCGAGTTCAGCTCCGGCGCGCTGGTGTTTCCGGGCGGCAGTGTCGACAACAACGACCGGGAAATCGCGACAGACCCCACGCTCTATTCTGGCGGCGATGGACTCGGCACCGATGCGCTCGGCTTTCGCATCGCCGCGATCCGCGAGACCTTTGAGGAGAGCGGTATCCTGCTGGCGCGGCCGAAGGGCTCGACGTCGCTTGTCGATGCCAAACGCGCCAGCGAGATCGAAGCGGCGCATCGCGCCGACCTGAACGATGGCAAGATCACCTTCCTCGAGGTGCTAACGAACAACGGCCTGTTGCTCGCGCTCGATGAGCTCATCCCTTACGCGCACTGGATCACGCCGGAGGGCATGCCCAAGCGCTTCGACACCTGGTTCTTCCTCGCCGCCGCGCCGCCGGACCAACTCGGCGCCCATGACGGCAAGGAATCCACCGACTCGATCTGGGTGTCGCCGCGCGAGGCAGTGGCAGGCGGAGAGAACGGGCGTTTCAAGCTGCCGTTTCCGACCACGCGAAACCTGATCCGGCTCGGCAAGCAGCGCAGCGTGAGAAATGCCCTGGAGGACTGCGAGGGCAGGGACATTGTCACGGTGATGCCCGTCATGACCACGCTCAACGGCGGCCGCCAGCTCCGCATCCCCAGGGAAGCCGGCTATGACGGCGAATTGTTCGAGGTCGGCGGGCCGGAATGAGCGCGGGGTCGGGACAGGCGGTGTCGCCATCATGCGGCCGGAAAGCGCGGCCAGGATCGGGTAATCCCGAGTTGGCGGCCGTTCGCCGCCGGTTTCAGTTGTCCCCCCGGACGGAATTATTTGTATATATTGCGGGCTGGAGGCCCGGGCCCAATCACCATGCCAGCAGCGCTTGCGGCGATTTTGCAGCGTTTCCGATCATTTTCGCTGTCGATCGGCCAACTGACCTTTGGCAGCTTTTTGCTGCTGCTCGCCATCATCACCGCGACCAGCATGGCGAGCGTGATCGCCATCGGCCATATCGATGCAACCTTTGCGGAGCTGCAACGGCTGCAGAACGTCGGCGATCTCGCCGAGGAGATCGACCGCCGCATGGACGAATTGCGGCTCGCAGCGCGCGACTTCGTCACCGATCCCTCGGCGCGGCCGGAACGGGTCGGGGAGGCGGCGTCGCAACTGAGCGCGCTGTTGAAAAAGACCCGGCTCGAGCTCGCGCCCGAGCAGCAAGAGATGATCGACGGCGTCAACGAGCGCCTTGCCAATTATCGTGCCGGCATCGAGCGTGTCACCGGGCTGATCTCGCGCCGTGCCGAGCTGCTCGCTGCACTGCCGCCGGCGCGGGCCAGGTTCGAGGCGGCGGTCGCCGAAATTCCGGATCGCAGCGTCGCCAGAACCCTGTTCCGCGCGCAGAACGAGATTTCGCAAGCCCCGCCGTCACACGATCCGCAAGGTGCCGAGCAATCGGCCGGGCGCATGCGCGCGCTTCAGATCGACGATCCCGCGCTGCGGGCGGCGAGCGACAATTACGCCGCTGCCATCATCGCCATCGCCCGCACCGAGAGCGAGATCGCCCGGCTCGACAAGGAGGTGCTCGGCACCGAGGGACGGCTGATTGGGCGCGTCACCGAATTGTTGCGCGAGCTCTCGGCGCGGCAGGGGCGGGTGCTCTCGCACGACTTTGCCCGCACGCTCGCCGAAACCAGGTGGCAGAGCATCGTCCTCGGCATCATCGGCGTGCTGATCGGAATTTTCGCGGCGATGTTCGTGGTGCGCCGTACGGTGCGGCCGTTGGCGGACATCGCGCGGTCGATCCGGGCGCTGGCCGCGGGCGACAAGGATGCTTCGATTCCCGATACCGACGTCAGCAACGAGATCGGCGATATCGCGCGGGCCGCCGAAGTGTTCCGCCGGACGCTCTCGGAGGCGGACAGCGCGCGCGAGGCCGCGGTGCGCGCCCTCGGCGAGCAGCGGCTTGCGGAAGAGAGCTATCGCAAGCTGTTCGAAACTTCCATCGACGGCATCTATGTGACGACGCCGGCCGGCGAACTGCTCAACGCCAACCCGGCACTGGCGCGGATCATGGGATACGACACGCCCGAGCAACTCATCAGCGGCACCAGCAGCGACATCGCGCATAACGTCTATGTGCATCCGGCCGCGCGCGAGGAATTCCAGCGGCTGATGGAGCGCGACGGCATGGTCCGCGAGTTCGAGTACCAGGTTCGACAGCGCAACGGCGACATTCTCTGGCTCTCCGACAGCGCGACGGTGGTGCGCGACAAGAACGGAGAGGTGGTGCGCTATGAGGGCACGGTGCGCGACATCACCGACCAGAAGCGCGCCGAGGACGCGATCGCCGAAGGCCGCAGGCTGCTGCAGCAGGTGATCGACACCGTGCCCGCGGTGATCAATGTCAAGGACCGCAATCTACACTATGTGCTGATGAACCGCTACATGGCCCGCATTTTCGACATCGAGCCTTCGGAGGCGCTCGGCCGCACCACGACCGACCTGATGTCACGCTACGGTGCGGCGAAGACGGACGAGAATGACCAGCGCGTGCTCAAGACCAAGGATGGCCTCGGCTTCTACGAAGAGGAATATCTGGATTCATCCGGCCATTTGCGGCAATGGCTTGTCAACAAGCTGCCGCTGCTGGATGCCGAGGGCGAGATCGAGAACATCGTCACGGTGGCGCTCGATATCGGCGATCGCAAGCGCAGCGAGCTGGAGATGCGCAAGGCGCGCGACTCCGCCGAAACCGCGCTCCGCAATCTGCGCGAAACCCAGGCTTCGCTGATCGAAGCCGAAAAACTCGCGGCTCTCGGCCGGCTGGTGGCCGGGGTCGCCCACGAGGTCAACAATCCCGTGGGTATCAGTCTGACGGTCGCATCGGCGCTGGAGCGCAAGACGGCGAATTTCACCGCCGAAGTGGCACGCGGCGATCTCCGCCGCTCGAGCCTGAACGATTTCCTGGCGACGAGCCGTGATGCGTCCTCGCAACTCGTCGCCAATCTCAATCGTGCCGCCGAGCTGATCCAATCGTTCAAGCAGGTCGCGGCCGACCGCAATTATTCGGATCAGCGCATCTTCGATCTCGCCGACTTGACCGAGCAGGTGGTGATGAGTCTGCGGCCCGGGCTGCGCAAGCACAATCTGACGCTCAACGTCGAGTGCCAGCCCGATCTCACCATGAACAGCTATCCCGGGCCTTACGGTCAGGTGCTGACCAACCTGTTCCTCAATGCTGTGGCGCATGCGTTTCCGAACGGCCGGGCCGGCACCATCGACATCCGGGCGCGCGCCTCCGGCAAGGATAATGTCGAGATCATCTTTGCCGACAATGGCTGCGGCATGTCGCTCGATGTCCGCCGCCGCGCCTTCGATCCGTTCTTTACCACGCGGCGCGACCAGGGCGGCACCGGGCTCGGGCTGCACATCGTCTACAGCATCGTCACCAACCGGCTCGGCGGCCGGCTCGACCTCGATTCGGAGCCGGGCAGCGGCACCCGCATCCAGATCCTGCTGCCGCGCGTTGCGCCCCTGGAGCAGGCGGCGGAATAGGAGGGTCAAATTCGGAAGAGCTAATCTAATCGATGTCGGCGAGCCGGTGCAGCGTGGCGCCAAAGATCTGGCTGTGCTTGCCGACCAGTGCCGTGCCGGTCATGCTCGCGCGCGTACCCGTGAAGGTTCCGGACACGCCGATGCCGACCGGGGCCGGCCCGCCGAACAGGGGATTGTCGTCGTCGCGCGGGGTCGTGTGACGCTGCACCAGGACCTCGCCCTTGAAGGTGTCGTCCTTCACCGTGTAGGTGCCGGTGTAGAAAAGGTAGGCGTCGCCGCCGACGATCTTGCCGTCGCGGAACACAATCACGCCGCTGCCCTTGCCGACGCGTCCGTCCTGCAAGCTGACATGGATCGAGTACAGGCCGTTTTTCATGGCGTCCCGGTGCCGGCTTCCGTCGCCCAACGGCAACCGGCTCTCTCTTATGCCAAACGGCCGTTGCCGGCGCAACGCGGCAGGAACAAGAGAAACCACTGATTCGCCGAGTGATGCGCGCGCGACACGGAATCGCGAGCGAATCAAAAGCGCCGACGAATTGGCCCGCTAAATGCATGAGTGTCCTCGCACCCTGGGGTAGGTGCAGGAGCAGGAGAGCCATGAGCAACGGGATCAATTCCGGCGGCGATGCGCCGCGTCAGTTTAGTGACGCGTACCTCGGTAAGAGTAAGGCGGCCGGCGACACGCGCTGGAAATTGCCGCTGCGAATCGCCTGTGCGTTATTGTTGTCCGTCTCCGCCACGACATCGATGCGTGCGCGCGATCTCGACGGGCACTATGCGGCGCAGAACCCGGAACTTCATCAATGGTTCGAAGGCCTGCGCAGCGGCAAAGGACCTTGCTGCTCGGATGCCGACGGCAGCGCGGTGTCCGATGTCGATTGGGAAACGTTGGGCGGGCATTATCGTGTGCGCATCGATGGCGAATGGGTCACTGTGCCCGATGAAGCCGTGATCACCGAGCCGAACCGGATCGGCCGTACCATGGTCTGGCCGATCCGCGGCTATCTCGGGATATCGATCCGCTGTTTCATGCCGGGATCGATGACCTAGGAGACGTCGTCAAAATCGTCAGGCGTATTTTTTGTCGCGCTCCAGGAGCTCGATCGAGATTCCCTGCGGGCCGCGAATGAAGCAGATGCGCACGCCCGGGCGGATCGTCGTCGGTTCGCGGGTGAACTCGACGCCTTTGGCCTTGATCTCGGCCGCGACCGCGTCGATGTCCTTCACCGTGAGCCCGAAATGATCGAGCCCCTGGTAGGGCGTGGCGGGCGGCGCGTTGACGCCGTCGCCGGCCTCGACCTTGGCGATGAAGACGTTGGCGCCGCCGAGCTTGACATCGATGCGCCCGGGGCCGCGGATGATGACGCCGCCGAGCACATCTTCCAGCCACGCCGCCGTCGCCTCCGGATCGGGGCTGCGCAGATGGACGTGATCCCAGGTGACGATCGGCATGCTCGATTTTCCCATTGGCTCGTTCGGACGGGCTCGGAGCCCGGCATCGACGATTGGCCGCGACGCATCCCGCGGCAGGGCGATGTTAGCCGTCGCACTGCGGCATGGCCATCCCGTCGCACGCGAGGTGCACCCGCCACCTGAAATTTGCCTGCTTCCCGTGCAACCATTTTGGAAACGGGGGATTGAGCCGACGTGGCGGACGGGCAGCGGCGATCGGCTCAGGACGCGCCGGCGCGATGCACGCCTGCTTTGCGGCGCAGCAGCGCGCGATTCCGAGGGCTCGGCGATGAGGGAAGGCGGGACGTCTTGGTTCGATCGGGCAAGGCGGCTCGGCCGCAGCCAGCTGGCGACGCAGGCTGCTGTGCTGTCGCCCGTGGTCGTCATCGCGGGGCTGACAGGTTGGACCATGCTCTCGGCACCCACCAGCGCCCGGAGCCAATCCGTCGGCGAGCCCGCCATGCAGGGCGCTTCCGGCACGCCCCAGTCGGTGGCCGAGGCAACGCCGGCTGGCTCGGCAGACGCTGCAGCGCCCCCGCAGGCCGGTCCCGCCGACCGGCCGGCCGTGGACGGCCTGAAAATCTCCTCGCAATCGTGGCGGCGGGGAGGATTGGGCTCGAATGCGCTGGTAACCTTCACGCTGCGCAACGACAACAACTATGCGGTGAAGGATATCGAGATCGCCTGCGCCTTCAGCCGTCAGGATGGCAGCCATCTGACCGACCGTAGGCGCGTCATTCCGGACGCCGTTGTCAACACGAAGAGCAGGAAAACCTTCGCTCAGATGCACATCGGCTTCGTAAATCTTTATGCAAACAAAGCTAAATGTGCGCCGGTAGCTGCGAGCCGGATTTAATACCTATCCCACAAAAGTGAGCGCGGTCTTTGAACCGGAGGCAGGCCTCCGGAACCAACTGATGTGAACCAAAGTTAGCCGGTGCATCCGCGCGGGCAGAAAACGGGTGGCCATGCCTCTGCTACGGTATTTCCTTTTTGTTGGAGGGAGTCTGCTGGCACTGCTGTTCGTCGCAAACGCCGCTCTTCCGACGGAGCCGCTGCCGGCGGCGTTGACCTCGAGGTCCGACCTGCCGCCCGTGCGTATCCATACCGAGCGTAAGCTGCCGGAACGCGTGGTGTTCGATACCAACGCGGTTCTGCCGTCGCAGGTGCCTGCCACGCCGGTCGTGGTCGCTCAAACCGGGCCGCAGCAGCAAGGGCAGGGCCGAAAGCAGACCCAGGCGCAGGCTCCGGTGCCCCCGGCAAGGGCCGATATCTCGGCCAAGGCGCGGGTACGCGAGGCCTTCGCTCAGCTGCCGCAGGAGGCAGCCGCCTCGCAGCCGGCCATCAGCGATATGGCGACCCTCGTGGTGCCCGAGCCGAAAATGTATACCGCGCGTCAACCGCTGAAGCGCAAGGTCGGCGCAAGGCCACGCGCCGGCCATCCCATCATGATGGTTGCCCAGCAGCCGCGCTTTGGCGGGTTCGATACCTGGTGATGCAGCCGCGGGAAGGCCGGTTGGCTTCGTAAGCCGCCCTTAAAAACTTAGATATCCGAGCCTGCTGCAAAGCGCGTCTGTTTCCTACTGGAACGAGATCATGGTGTGGAACGACGCCAACCACAACGGCGTCAGCGATCCCGGCGAGATCGTCAGCCTCGCCTCGCTCGGCATCACCTCGATCAGCCTTGTCGGCAGCGGCAATCAGGGCGAGAGCATCAACGGC
>JAFAUV010000444.1 GCA_019243075.1 Bradyrhizobium sp. | reverse complement strand
AGGGGTCATTCGCCGCGGTCGAATTGTCGGGATAGAACAGGTTTTGCAAGCGGTTGACGCCTGAGGACCGTGGTTTGATAATGCTCTTGGCGTGGAGTAATGTGGTCGGGGCGCGAGCGGATCGGCGCCCTTTTTCTTGGACCGCCGTAGTATGAAGATCAGCCTTACTCTGCTTCTGATTGCGCTTGTTTCGGTGGCCTCGACCACTGCATCGCCCGCCGCCGGCGATCGCTTCGCGCTTGTGATCGGCAATGCTAAATATCCGGACGCGGACGCGCCGCTGAAAGAACCCATCAACGATGCCCGCGACGTGGCCGACGAGCTCAAGCGCGACGGCTTCAATGTCGATATCGGGGAAAACCTGACCGGCGACGCCATGCGCCGGGCTTTCGACAAGCTTTATGGCAAGCTGCGGCCGGGCTCTGTTGCCCTCGTCTTCTTCTCGGGCTTCGGGGTGCAGTCGAACCGCCAGAGCTACATGATCCCGGTCGATGCGCAAATCTGGACTGAGCAGGACGTGCGCCACGACGGGTTCAGCCTGGAAACGGTGCTCGGCGAAATCAACAGCCGGGGCGCCGGCGTCAAGATCGCCTTGATCGATGCATCCCGCCGCAACCCCTATGAACGCCGCTTCCGGACTTTCTCCGCAGGCCTCGCGCCGGTGATCGCGCCGAACGGCACGCTGGTGATGTATTCGGCAGCGCTATCCTCGGTCATTTCGGACAATGGTGGCGACCACAGCCTGTTCGTGCAGGAATTGCTCAAGGAAATCCGCGTTCCCGACCTCATGGCCGAGGAAACGCTGAACCGGACCCGCGTCGGCGTCACGCGCGCTTCCCGCGGCGAGCAGGTGCCGTGGATTTCGTCATCGCTGGCCGAGGATTTCTCCTTTATTCCGGGCGCGCCTGGCAGCCATCCGCCGCCCCCGCCTCCGCAGGTCACGGCGGTGACGCCGCCTCCTCCGCCGGCGGTCAGCAGCACGCCGACGCCGGTGGCTATCGCGCCTCCGCCACCACCGCCACCGCCTCCGCCGCCGCAGATCGTCGACAACGCGCCCCCGCCCCCGCGCGTGGAGACGACGCCTGGTCCCGCGCCTTCGACCCAGCAGATCGCGCTGGCCGACGATCCCACCATCAAGTCGCTAACCGCCAAGCTCGACGCCAATCCGGACGATGTCAGCGCGCTGTACCGGCGCGGCCAGGTCTATGCCAGCAAGGGCGCCTACAGCCTCGCCATCAAGGATTTCGATGGCTCGCTGCGGATCAATCCAAAGGACGTGGAAGCCCTCAACAACCGCTGCTGGGCGCGCGCCGTGATCGGCGACCTGCAGGCAGCCCTGAAGGATTGCAACGAGGCGTTGCGGCTGCGACC
Organism: Bradyrhizobium sp.; assembly: GCA_019243075.1. Taxonomy (GTDB): domain Bacteria; phylum Pseudomonadota; class Alphaproteobacteria; order Rhizobiales; family Xanthobacteraceae; genus Bradyrhizobium. The sequence continues at coordinate 5,229 of JAFAUV010000444.1, read as the reverse complement.
CAATTTCGTCGATGCGCTGGACAGCCGCGGTCTGGTCAACCTCAAGAGCGGGGCGACCAAAAATGCCATCACCGACTATGACGCCGCACTGAAGATCAATCCGCGGCTCACCTCCTCCCTCTATGGCAGGGGCCTTGCCAAGCAGCGGAGCGGCTCGATTTCCGAGGGCAATTTGGATATAGCCAATGCCAAGGCCATGGATCCGAATATCGTGCAGGAATTCGATGGTTACGGGGTGCGTTGACTTTTATTGAGTTGAACGACCGGTGCCGCTCGAACCCCCGGGCAGGCGCCTGAGACAGACTTCTTAAGTCGTTGCGGTCGCGACTTGTTTTGCCGACGTTTTTTGGAACCGCGCCGGGTGAGCGCAGGAGGGACTGGCCATGACAGGGTTCTTGGGAAAACGCAATTTCATCACAATCCTTTCGGTCGTGGCGATCGGCGCCGCATTTTCATTCAGCGCCGGCCGGGCCAAGGCCGGCGACGACGTGACCGAAGATCAGATCGTGCGGGCGCTGACCCCGCAGAAGAAGGCGCCGCTGACACGCGGGCTCACCATCGGCCCGCAGACCTCCGACCCGGCTCCGAGTCCGGAGGAAGCCAAATTCGTCGACAGCGTCCGCGGCCGCGCCACTCGCTCGCTTTCCAAGGCCGAGCGCGAGGAGATCGCGACCATCGCCAAGGACAAGCCGAATATCGATCTCACCATCAACTTCGACTACAACTCGGCCGACATCAGCGCCAAGTCGCTTCCCGACGTCCAGAAGCTCGGCCAGGCGCTCACCAATCCCGACCTGAAGGGCTCGACCTTCCTGCTCGCCGGCCATACCGATGCCGCCGGCGGGGACGCCTACAATCAGGAGCTGTCGGAACGCCGCGCAGATGCGATCAGGCGCTATCTGATCGACAATTACCACATCGCCGCCGGAGATCTCGTCACGGTCGGCTATGGCAAGAGCAAGCTCAAGGATCCGAGCCAGCCGATGTCGGAGGTGAACCGCCGGGTGCAGGTGGTGAACATGGAAAACAAGACCACGGCGTCCAAATAACGCCGGCACACCAGGTCAAGTGACACTCGTGGTACCGGGTAACGTTCAGCAGCCAGACTGCGTCCCGCCGTGCAGCGGGACGCGCGTTTGTCTTCGGGCTGCGCCGCGCGATCTCGCTGCCGCACATCGCAAGGCCAGGTTTGGATGATCCGGCGATGATCCCCTCCCAGTATTACAAGCCAGGCTTGGCGCTGGCATTCTTCGTGGTGCTCGCGGGTGCCGACTATTGGTGGGAGCACCGGCCCGAGCCCGAGGAAAGGGATACGACCGGCGAGGCGCTGGTGGTGGTGACGAAATCCAGCAATGCCTGCTTCTCCGACCAGGTGCGCGTCACCGGCTTTGTGGTGCCGCGCCGGGAAGCCGTCGTCGGCGCCGACCAGGAAGGCTCCAAGGTCACCGACCTCTTCGTCCGCGAGGGTGACACCGTCACCGACAACCAGGAGCTGGCGCGGCTCAGCGCGCCGCAGCAGCAGCCTGGCCAGCAACAGCAAGGCCGCAATAACGGACCGGTTTCGCTGCGTGCGCCGGCGCCCGGGCTGATCACCGAGCTCAGGACCATCGTCGGCGCGCCCGCCTCGCCGCAGGCCGGCCCGATGTTCCGCATCGCCATCAACAACGACCTCGAACTCGACGCCGAAGTGCCGAGCGTCCATCTGCCCAAGCTCAATCCGGGCGCGACCGTGCGCGTCACCCGGGACAACGCGCCGGACCTGATCGGCCGCGTTCGCCTGGTGTCGCCGCAGATCGACCGCTCTACCCAGCTCGGTCATGTCCGCATCGCGCTCACCAACAATCCCTCGCTGAAGGTCGGCATGTTCGCGCGCGCCAATATCGATGCCAAGCGGAGCTGCGGGGTTGCGGTTCCGCGCACCGCCATCGACCACCTCACGGTGCAGGTGATCAAAGGCAACACCGTGGAGACGCGCAAGGTGCAGGTGGGCCTCACGTCCGAGACCGACACCCAGATCCTTGAGGGCCTCGACGCTGGCGAAACAGTCGTCGCCGACGCCGGCTCTTCCCTGCATGATGGCGATCAGGTGAAAACCATGTTCGCCGACGAACTCGATCGACGGGTGCGCTGATGGCACTGAATATCTCGGCATGGTCGATCCGCAATCCGCTGCCCTCGGTCGTCTTCTCGATCATCCTGCTCGTGCTCGGCTGGCTGAGCTTCATGAAGCTCGCCGTGACGCACCTGCCCTCGGCCGACATTCCCGTGATCTCGGTGGCGGTGGCGCAGTTCGGCGCCGCACCCGTCGAGCTGGAATCGCAGGTCACCAAGACCATCGAAGACGGCGTCTCCGGCGTCGAGGGCGTACGCCACATCACCTCCTCGATCACCGACGGCCTGTCGGTGACGACCATCCAGTTCGCGCTGGAGACCAACACCGACCGCGCGCTCAACGACATCAAGGACGCGGTCACCCGGGTCCGTTCCAACCTGCCGCAGAACGTCAACGAGCCCTTGATCCAGCGCGTCGACGTGATCGGCCTGCCGATCATGACCTATGCGGCGATCTCGCCCGGCAAGACGCCGGAGCAGCTTTCCTATTTCGTCGACGACGTCGTCAAGCGCCAGCTGCAGGGCGTGCGCGGCGTCGCCGAAGTCGCCCGCATCGGCGGTGTCGAGCGCGAGATCCTGGTTTCGCTGGATCCCGACAAGCTGCAGGCCGCGGGACTGACCGCGGTCAATGTCAGCCAGCACCTGCGCGGCACCAACGAGGATCTCGCCGGCGGCCGGGCTGAAATCGGCAAGAACGACCAGGCGATCCGCACGCTCGCGGGCGCCAAGACGCTGAACGACCTCGCCGGCACCATGATCCCGCTGTTCGGCGGCGGCGAGGTCCGGCTCGACGACCTCGGCACCGTCACCGACACCATCGCCGACCGTCGCACCTTTGCCCGTTACAACGGCGAACCGGTGGTGGCGCTCGGCATCAAGCGCTCCAAAGGCGCCTCCGACGTGGTCGTCGCGGGCCTCGTGCAGAAGCGCATCGACGCGCTGAAGGAGCAATATCCGGACGTCGATCTCAAGCTGATCGACACCTCGGTGAAATTCACCAGGGGCAACTACGAGGCCGCGATCCAGACCCTGTTCGAAGGCGCCATCCTTGCCGTCGCGATCGTGCTGTTGTTCCTCAGCGACCTGCGCGCCACCATCATCGCCGCGGTCTCGCTGCCGCTGTCGATTTTCCCGGCGTTCTGGGCGATGGACATCCTCGGCTTCTCGCTGAACCTGATCTCCTTCCTCGCGATTACGCTGTCGACAGGCATTCTGGTCGATGATGCCATCGTCGAGATCGAGAACATCGTCCGCCACATGCGGATGGGGAAGACGCCCTATCAGGCCGCGCTCGACGCCGCCGATGAAATCGGCCTTGCCGTGATCGCGATCTCGCTCACCATCATCGCGATCTTCGCGCCTGCGAGCTTCATGCCGGGCATCGCCGGGCAATTCTTCAAGCAGTTCGGCATCACGGTCTCCGTGCAGGTGTTCTTCTCGCTGCTCGCCGCGCGTTTCGTGACGCCGATGCTGGCGGCCTATTTCATGAGGCACCACGATCACGACGACCCGCCGCCCGGACGCGTGCTCGACACCTATCACCGCGTGGTCACCTGGTCGGTGAAGCACCACTATCTTACGGTGCTGATCGGATTCGGCGTGTTTGCCGCCTCGATCTGGAGCATCACGCTGCTGCCGCAGAGCTTCCTGCCGGCACAGGATTCCAACCGCTCCTGGCTCGGCCTCGAGCTGCCGCCCGGCACCCAGCTCGCCTACACCGAGAAGGTGACGGAGAACATCGTCGCGCTGTTGCGCAAGCGGCCCGAGGTGAAGAGCGCGTTCGTCGACGGCGGCCGCTCGCCGCAGGGATCGCAGGAGGTGCGCCGCGCCACCGTCATCATCAACTACACGCCGAAGACCCAGCGCAGACTCACCCAGCGTGAGCTGGAAAATGCGATCAGCAAGGACCTCGACGATCTTCCCGATATTCGCTTCTGGTTCCTCGACGATCAAGGCAACCGCGCGATCTCGCTGATCGTGGCCGGCAGCGACAGCAACATCGTCAACAACGTCGCAAGCGAGCTGGCGACGCAGATGAAGCGGATTCCGCTGATCGCCAATGTGGTGTCCGAAACCGCGCTGGACCGGCCCGAATTGCGCATCCGGCCGCGCGCCGATCTCGCAGCTCGGCTCGGCGTCACCACCGAAAGCCTGTCCCAGACCGTCCGCGTCGCCACCATCGGCGACGTCGGTCCGGCGCTTGCCAAATTCGACGCCGGCGACCGCCTGGTGCCGATCCGGGTGCAGCTCGAAGATTCCGCGCGCGGCAATATCAGGGCGCTGGAGCAATTGCGCGTGCCGCTCGGCGAGCACGGCGAGAAGGGCGGCGTACCATTGTCCGTGGTCGCCGACGTGCGGCTCGACCAGGGCCCCACCAGCATCGATCGCTACGACCGTCAGCGCCAGGCGACGGTGGCTGCCGACCTCGCGGGCCTTTCGGCGCGAAGCGAGGCCACCAAGCGCATCTACGACCTGCCGGTGATGAAGAGCCTGCCCAAAGGTGTCAAGGTCAGCGAGGGCGGCGACGCCGAAAGCCAGAAGGAATTGACCGACGGCTTCTCCACCACCATGGCGACCGGCCTGATGATGGTCTATGCCGTGCTGGTGCTGTTGTTCGGCACCTTCGTGCAGCCACTCACCATCCTGTTCTCGCTGCCGCTGTCGATCGGCGGAGCGGTCGGCGCGCTGGCGATCAGCGGCAAGCAGCTCACCATTCCAGTGTGGATCGGCATCCTGATGCTGATGGGCATCGTCACCAAGAACGCGATCATGCTGGTCGAGTTCGCGATCGAGGCGATCCATGCCGGCCAGAAGCGCGACGACGCCATGATCGACGCCGGCATGAAGCGTGCGCGGCCGATCGTGATGACCACGATCGCGATGGTCGCCGGCATGATGCCGAGCGCGCTGGCGTTCGGCGCCGGCGGCGAGTTCCGCTCGCCGATGGCGCTGGCTGTGATCGGCGGCCTCTTGTTCTCCACCGTGCTGTCGCTGGTGTTCGTGCCGGCGATGTTCATGGTGATGGACGACCTGGGCGCGCTGATCTGGCGCTTCGGCAAGCGTATGATCGTGTCCTCCGGCGAGGACAAGCACGACGACCATCACGGTCAGCCGCCG
>JAFAUV010000298.1 GCA_019243075.1 Bradyrhizobium sp. | reverse complement strand
CAGCGCGTAGCCCAGCGTATTCCAGGGAAAGCCCGTCAGCACCAGGCTGCGCAGCCATTCGCCGATCGTGAGGCTGGCGGCGAGCGCCAGAATGCGCGAGGCATCGCGGGTCCAGATCAGGCGCGCCAGCGCAAAGCCGAGCGCCGTGAACAGGGCGAGATAGGCGGGCAGGCCGAGGATCGCGAACGGCATCAGCCATGCGAAGGTCGGCGCATCGACCAGGAAGGCGTAGCCGATCCAGTATAGGCCGAACACGAAATAGCCGAGCCCGAACCACCAGCCGCTCCACGCCGCGGCCGGCAGGCCGCGCCAGCGGCCGGCACCAGCACCGTCGATCAGCCAGATCAGCACTGGGAAGGTCAGAAACAGCACCGGCCATGCGTTGAAGGGCGCCATCGCAAGGGTGGACAGCGCGCCGGCGGCGAGCGCAATGGCCGCCCGCTTCCATCCCCATGACAGGATGATCGCAAGTCCGACGCCGCGAAGTTTGTCGGCGACGATCACTGCGAGCCGGCTCCATCGGCGGGCGGCGGCCGCGTGTTGTCATTGGCCTGCGGCGGCGGATTGCCTTCCGGCGCCGCCTCGCGGCGGCGGCTTTCGCGCTGGGTGCGCGGCGGCTGCCGCTCCTTGCGCGGGGCAATGCGCAGCCGCTTCACCCGCCGCGGATCGGCGTCCAGCACCTCGACCTCGAAATTGCCGGGACCGGAAATCACCTCACCGCGCACCGGCAGACGGCCGACATGGCTGACCAGGTAACCGCCGAGCGTCTCGACTTCCTCGCCCGCCTCACCCGGCACGAACTCCTCTCCGATGACCGAGCGCACATCGTCAAGGCTTGCGCGCGCATCGGCGATGAAGGAATTGTCCGGCTGCCGCACGATCGCGGGCGGCTCGTCGCTGTCATGTTCGTCGTCGATCTCGCCAACGATCTGCTCGACGAGGTCCTCCATCGAAACCAGCCCATCGGTGCCGCCATATTCATCGACCACCAACGCCAGATGGATGCGCGAGGCCTGCATCTGCACGAGCAGGTCGATCGCGCGCATCGACGGCGGAACGTACAGCAGCTTGCGAATGATGCTGGCCTGCGAAAGCGGCAGCGCGAGATCGACCGCGCGCAGGTCGAGGCCCGCGGGCGGCGGCTTCTTGCGCCGCGTCTTGGTTGAGGTGGTGACGCGCGCCTTCGCGGTCATGAAGGCGAGCAGGTCGCGGATATGCACCATGCCTACGGGGTCGTCGAGGGATTCGTTGTAGACCACCAGCCGTGAATGCGCCGCGCTCTCGAACAGGTCCATCAATTCGCCGAGCGAGATATCGCGCTTGACCGCGATCATGTCGGCGCGATGCACCATGACGTCGGCGATGCGCCGTTCATGCAGGCCGAGAATGTTGCGCAGCATGGTGCGCTCGACGGCAGTGAAGCCGACTTCGTCGGGCTGCGAAGCGTCCAGCACCACCTGCAGGTCGTCGCGCACCGACCCCGCCTTCCATCCGAACAGGGTGCGGATGGCGCGCAACAGCCAGTTTTCCGTGGCCGGACGCGCGAGCGCGCCCTGCGGCACCACGGCGGGCAGATTGCGCGTGTTGCGCGGATTGTCGTGGGTCGGTTCGGAATCCGCCATTTCAGTTCATCCGCTCCCGGTCCGCATAGGGATCGGGAATCCCGAGCTGTTCCAGAATCTCCGTTTCCAGCGATTCCATCTCCTCAGCGTCGGCGTCGTTCTCGTGATCATAGCCGATCAGGTGCAGGAAGCCGTGGACGGCAAGATGGCTCAAATGATGCGCGAAGGGCTTTCCTTCCTCGTCGGCTTCGCGCTTCAGAGTATCATAGGCAATCGCGATGTCGCCGAGCATGCGCGGCGCGTCGCCCGGCTTGCGCGCGCCCTCCGGCTGCAATGCCGGGAACGACAGCACGTTGGTCGGCTTGTCGATGCCGCGCCAATTGCCGTTCAGCGTGCGAATGCCGGGATCGTCGGTCAGCATGACCGCAAGCTCGGCCTCGCCGACATCGGCATCGACCGACCCCGCCGCGGCCGCGATCGCGCGCTGGATCACGGCTTCGGCGTCGGGTTCGTTCCGCCAGCACTCCGCGACAACGAGGACCTCGGTCATGGGAAAGGTAAGCTGTGACATCATTTAAAGGAAATTGTTCCGGCGCGCCGTGCAGGCCAGGGATGCTACCATATCACCTGCCGGCCGGTTTTTGCGGCGCTCCTTCGTAGGCCGCGACGATGCGCGCCACCAGCTCGTGGCGGATCACGTCTTCGGCAGTAAACCTGACCTGGGCGACGCCCTCGACCCCGTCGAGCAGCTTGGTCGCTTCGGCGAGGCCCGAGGTCTGGCCGTTCGGCAGGTCGACCTGGGAAGGATCGCCGGTGACGATCATGCGGCTGTTCTCGCCGAGACGGGTCAGGAACATCTTCATCTGCATCGAGGTGGTGTTTTGCGCCTCGTCCAGGATGATGGCGGCGTTCGTCAGGGTGCGGCCGCGCATGAAGGCGAGCGGCGCGATCTCGATCTCGCCGGTCTGCAGCGCACGCTCGACGAATCGCGCGTCCATCACGTCGTAAAGCGCGTCGTAGATCGGCCGGAGATAAGGGTCGACCTTCTCGCGGAGATCTCCGGGCAAAAAGCCGAGCCGCTCCCCGGCCTCGACCGCCGGCCGTGACAGGATGATGCGATCGACTTCCTTGCGCTCGAACAGCTGGGCGGCATGCGCCACCGCAAGCCAGGTCTTGCCGGTACCGGCGGGGCCAACGCCGAACACAAGCTCATGGCGCTTCAGCGCGCGGATATAGGAGTCCTGCGCGGCGGTGCGCGCCCGCACCGGGCGTTTGCGCAAGTTGATGATCTCGAAAGCCGACTTCGCGGTCTTGGCGTCATATTCGAACAGCGAGCCCTGGGCGATAACGGCGCGGATCGCCCCTTCGACGTCGCCTTGGGCGATCTCGTGTCCCTTCACCGCCTGGGCATAGAGCGTTTCCAGCACGCGCCGCGCGGCGTCGCAGCCGTCGCGCGAACCGGCGATGGAGATGTGATTGCCGCGGGAATCGACGACAATGCCGAGCCGGCGCTCGATCTGGGCGAGGTTCTGGCCGTAGGGGCCGACAAGCGCGGACGCGGCGCGGTTGTCGTCGAAATCGATGACGACTTGCGTCTCGGGCGGTACTTGCATGTCGCGGTCAAATTTGCGGCTGGGAGCGAGCGAGGGCGAATCCGATGCGCTTTTGGGCAAGGGTTCAGGCTCCGATGGTCGTTTGAGAGGAGGCGATCTTTGCGCCGCGCGGATGTGGGGCGGGGGCGAGTTGGCCAAGCAGGCTGTAGCGTTCGAGGCGATCGATCCTGACCGGCAGCACCTTTCCGATGATATCGGTCGGCGCCATCACATGGGCCGGCTGCAGATAGGCGGTGCGGCCGACGATCTGGCCGGAATTGCGACCCGGCCGCTCGAACAGCACATCGACAGTGGTGCCAATCGCAGCCCGGTTGAAGGCCGATTGCTGGCTGTCGATCAATTCCTGGAGCCGCGCCAATCGCTGATCCATGTCCGAAGCTGACACCATCTCCTGCATTTCCGCTGCCGGCGTGCCTGGCCGCGGCGAATATTTGAACGAATAGGCGGCAGCGTATCCGATTTGCGTGACAAGCGCGAGTGTGGCGGAAAAATCCTGCTCGCTCTCGCCGGGAAAGCCCACGATAAAATCTGATGAAAATGCAATGCCTTGGCGTGCTCGGCGGAAACGCTCGATGATGTCGAGATAGTCGCGAACGGTATGCTTGCGGTTCATGGCCGTCAGAATTCGGTTGGAACCGGATTGGACCGGCAGATGCACGAACGGCATCAGCGCCGGCAGGTCGCGATGCGCCTCGATCAGCGAATCATCGACATCGCGGGGATGGCTGGTCGAATAGCGCAGCCGCGCGATGCCCGGGATATCGGCGAGACGGTGCAGCAATCTCCCAAGGGGCCAGACGCGCCCGTCAGGTCCCTCGCCGTGATAGGCATTGACGTTCTGCCCGATCAGGGTGAGTTCACGCACGCCGTGGTCGGCGAGGCGCTTCACATCCTCGACGATCCGCTCGACCGGGCGAGAGACTTCGGCGCCCCGCGTATACGGCACCACGCAGAAGGTGCAGAACTTATCGCAACCTTCCTGCACGGTGACGAAGGCAGAGATGCCGCGCGCGCGGATTGCATCGGATTCTGGCGGCGGCAGGAAGCCAAATTTATCTTGGGCGGGAAACTCGGTCTCGATCGCCTTGCCGTCGCGGGCGGCGCGCGCCAACAGTTCCGGCAGGTGATGGTAGCTCTGCGGTCCGACGACGACGTCCACCACGGGCGCGCGGCGGATGATCTCGTCGCCTTCGGCTTGCGCGACGCAGCCGGCGACCGCGATGCGCATGTCGCGGCCATTGCGCGCGGCTTCCTCCCGCGCAAGCCGCAGGCGCCCGAGTTCGGAATAGACTTTCTCCGATGCCTTTTCGCGAATGTGGCAGGTGTTGAGGATGACGAGATCGGCGTCCTCCACAGCCGCGGTCTCGACAAAACCGTCGGCAGCCAGCGCGTCCACCATGCGTTGCGCATCGTAGACATTCATCTGGCAGCCATAGGACTTGATATGCAGCTTGCGCGGCGGCTTCATGGGCCCTGGTTGGTCGGTGCTGATGCGGCTCAGATATAGGCTAAAGGGCGGGAAATCCAGCGACTGAGCCCGGTTTTTGGCCGAGCTGTTCGACCAGAGCGGGCAATTGCCGCATATCGGCAAAGGTCCAGCTCGCCCCGGCGGCGCGCAGCATCGCTTCGTGCTCGCCGGAGCAATGGCTGCCGCCGAAAAAACCGAGCACGGTCATCCCGGCCGCGCGCGCGCCGGTAATGCCGGGCGCGCTGTCCTCGATGACGAGGCAGCGTTCCGGGACGGCCTTCATCTGCTCGGCCGCGAACAGGAAGAGATCGGGCGCGGGCTTGCCGCGCTTGACATCGGCGGCCGAGAAAATATGCGGCGCGAACTGCTCGTAAAGGCCGGCGCAGCAGAGCCCACGGCGAATCTTTTCCGGCGTTCCGCTCGACGCCACGCATTTCGGCAGGCTGATCGCGGCAATGGCATCGCCGACATGGGCGATCGCTTTCAGATCGCCGTCATAGGACCGCAGCGTCTCCTGCTTGATTTGCGCCTCGATGTCCTCGGGCAGCTCTCGTCCGATCTCGGTCTCCACGATCTGGCGCGCCTCGCGATCGGAGACGCCGAGGAAGCGCTTCAGCACCTGCGCCTCCGTAATCGGATAGCCGTGCCGCGTCAGCACTTTCGCATGCGCGCGGCAGGAGATCACCTCGCTGTCGACCAGCACGCCGTCGCAATCGAAAATGACGAGGTCGATCGGCACGCGGCGCATTCAGCTTGGGGATTTGTCGTCGTCGAGCGGAACGCAATAGAGCTCGAGCCGGTGATCGACCAGCCGGTAGCCGAGCTTGCGGGCGATCTCGGCCTGCAATTTCTCGATCTCCTCATTGGTGAATTCGATCACCTTGCCGTCGCGCAGATTGATCAGATGGTCATGATGGCTGTCGCGCATCTGCTCGTAGCGGGCGCGGCCTTCGCGAAAATCATGCCGCTCGATGATGCCGGCATCCTCGAACAGCTTGACGGTGCGATAGACGGTCGAAATCGAGATCTTGTCGTCCACGGCGGCACAGCGCCGGTACAATTCCTCCACGTCCGGATGGTCGGAAGCGTCGGCCAGCACGCGCGCGATCACGCGGCGCTGCTCGGTCATGCGCATGCCGGTGGCGGCGCAGCGGGCTTCGATGCCGGTGGCCTTTGGCGCGGGCGGGGATTTCAGCACGGTCATGCAGCTCTTGCCTTGGGTGGGCGTTCTGCCACCGCAGCCATCTTACGACAAGTCGCGGCGCATCAGAAGCGCATTCAACTGTTCCCCGCCGGCCTGACGATAATAGCGTTCGCGCCGTCCGACGACGGCAAATCCGGCACGCTCATAAAGCCGGCGCGCCGGCGCATTGTTTTCCTCGACTTCCAGAAATATCCGGCGCACGCCGCGTCCAGCCAGATGGCCGAGATGGGTTAAAAGCAGGTTTCTGGACAGGCCGCGGCCGCGCTTGTCCGCGTCGATGGCAATCGACAAAATCTCGGCTTCATCCGCGCCGATCCGCGAGACGGCAAAGCCGATGATTTTGCGCCCGAGCCGCAAGCGATGCACCAGCGTGTTGCGCTCGGCGAGCATGCTTTCGAATTCGCCTTCGCCCCAACCACGAAAGGACGCGCCGTGCAGTTGCGCAAGCCTTGCCGCATCGCGCAGGGTTGCGGGTTCGACCAGCGGCGTGCCGGGCCGAAGCCAGCCGGAGAACCATGCCGTCATGATGCGGCCGGCTGCGAGCCGATGACGTCCTGCGATGGTTTGGCGTCGGGCGCGCGCAGATAATAGGGCGTGGCCGGCGCGGTGCCCGGCGTGACCGCGGCACCCAACCACGCGACCCAATTGATATCGGGTGCGGGCTCCGCATCAACCTTGATCGGCGGCGGCGCATCGGCGGGCCAGCGATCGGCGAGCACCTTGGCGGCATTGCCGACGAGATGCGGCGCGCCGAAGCGGGCGGCGTCGAGTGCTTCTGCGATCGGAGCAACCTTCGGGCGAATCAACGAACTGCCATTGCCGCTGACTACCTGGAAATAGACATGATCATGCCGCGCATCGATCGCCGATATCACCGGCGCTTCGCCGGCCTCGCTCACGATCGGCGCGGCATAGGCGGACAGCGTGGTCAGCCCGACCACCGGCTTGCCCGCGGCGAGCGCAATGCCGCGCGCGGCCGAAAGGCCGACACGCAGGCCGGTGAAACTGCCGGGGCCGGTTGTCACCGCGACGCGGTCGAGCGCGGCAAACGGCAGGGCGGATTCCTTCATGACGCGCGCGAGCAGCGGCATCAGCGCTTCGGCATGTCCGCGCTTCATCGCCTGCGATTCCTGCGCGATCAATTGACCCGTCCCGGTATCGAGTACGGCAGCGGCGCAGGCGTCGAGCGCAGTGTCGATGGCGAGGATCAGCATCGCTTGGAACCTAGCATCGTCCAGCGGGTTTCGGGAAATTCCGGGGCGAGGCTTGCGCCTCCGGTTTGGCCGCGAACGTCGACCAGGGGCCTTGCTGATGGCGGTTCGCGAACGGGAGCGCGCAGAGCGTCCCTGTTCACTATTTCCATTCGTTGCTCGCCCGGATCAGATCGGCCTTACTTCCACCACGTCGGGCACGAAGTGGCGCAGCAGGTTCTGGATGCCATGCTGCAAGGTCGCGGTCGAAGACGGGCAGCCGGAGCAGGCGCCCTTCATGTTGAGATAGACGATGCCTTCCTTGAAGCCGCGGAAGGTGATGTCGCCGCCGTCATTGGCGACCGCAGGGCGGACGCGGGTCTCGATCAGGTCCTTGATCTGCTCGACGGTCTCCGCATCGGACTCGTCGAAGAACTCGCCTTCCTCGTCCGCAAGCTCGTCGCTCGCCGGCGTGCCGTCGGCGATCAGCGGCGCGCCGGACATGTAGTGCTCCATGATGGCGCCGAGGATCGCGGGCTTCAAATGCTGCCAGTCCCCTTCGTCCTTGGTGACGGTGATGAAATCCGAGCCGTAGAAAACGCCGGTGACGCCGGGCACGCCGAACAGTTTTTCGGCCAGCGGCGAGCGCGCGGCCGATTCGCGATTGGCAAATTCCATGGTGCCGCCGTCGAGCACCAGGCGGCCGGGAATGAATTTGAGCGTTGCGGGATTGGGAGTGGCTTCGGTCTGAATGAACATGGGGTTCTCCGGCGTCGCCGGTTCAAGGCCGGCGCGTTGGTCTCGTTCTAGCAGATGGCGACGGTCCGCGCACCGATCAAGCCGGCAAGGCAGCGGTTCCCGGTCCGCATGAAAAGGCTTCGCAGCGCAGCATCAACGCTTGCGGAGGAAGCCGACGATGTCCTTGGTCAGCCTCATGGTCTCGTCGGCGATGGCGCGCGCCCGGTCGGCGCCGTCGACCAGGACGGCGTCGATATGGCCGGGATCGGCGGTGAGGCGACGCATCTCGGCTGCGATCGGCGACAATTTCGCGACGCAGAGCTCGACCAGCGAGTTCTTGAAGCTGGAAAACTGTCCGCCGCCGAAATCGCGCAGCACGTCGGTCTTGCTCCTGCCGGCAAGCGCCGCATAGATGCCGACCAGATTGTCGGCCTCGGGGCGCGTCTCCAGCCCTTTCTCCTCCGTCGGCAGCGGCTCCGGATCGGTCTTCGCCTTGCGGATCTTCTGCGCGATGGTGTCGGCGTCGTCGGTGAGGTTGATGCGCGAATAGTCCGACGCCTCCGACTTCGACATCTTCTTGGTGCCGTCGCGCAAGCTCATCACCCGCGTCGCCGGTCCGGTGATGAACGGCTCCGGCAGCGGAAAGAACAGTCCGTCATTGCCGCCATGGCCGCGGATGGAGTCGCCAAAGTCGTTGTTGAATTTCTGCGCGATGTCGCGCGACAGCTCGAGGTGCTGCTTCTGGTCCTCGCCGACCGGCACATGGGTGGCGCGGTAGAGCAGGATGTCGGCGGCCATCAGCACCGGATAGTCGTAGAGACCGATCGAAGCGTTCTCGCGGTCCTTGCCGGCCTTCTCCTTGAACTGGGTCATGCGGTTGAGCCAGCCGAGCCGCGCGGTGCAGTTGAGCAGCCACGCGAGCTGCGAATGCGCCGGCACCCGCGCCTGATTGAACAGGATCGCGCGCTCCGGGTCGATCCCCGCGGCGAGCAGCGCGGCGGCGATCGCGCGCGTGCTGGCGG
>JAFAUV010000275.1 GCA_019243075.1 Bradyrhizobium sp. | reverse complement strand
CTCAACCGATGTCTCAGCGGCAAGCTGGACCGGCGCGTCGGCGAGCCCGAGCCGCTCGGCGCGGAGCCGCACCTGCGCGATCGCCTCTTCGCCGGATATGTAAACCGCGCGGTGGCCGGCGCGGGCGAGCTGGCTGGTGGCCTGGGTCAGCAGCGTCGACTTGCCAATGCCGGGATCGCCGCCGACGAGCAGCACGGAGCCGCGCACAAAGCCGCCGCCGGTGACGCGGTCGAGCTCCGTCATGCCCGACGAAAGGCGCGGGGCGTCCTGGCTTTTGCCGGCCAGGCTCTCCAGCGCAAAGCTGCGCCCCTTGCGCCGGGCGCGGACCGACACCGGCACGCTGCCGCCCGTGTCCTCTTCGGCCAACGTATTCCACTCGCCGCAGGAAACACACTTGCCCTGCCAGCGATTATATGCCGCCCCGCAGTTCTGGCAGACAAAGGAGAGCGTGGACTTGGCCATGCTCTCACCTAGCAGGTTTGAGGCGGTCGCGCCCAGTCGATTGCGCTTCACGACGGCATCGCCGTCCACAGCAAGGCGATGCCTGCCGCGAGCATGATCGCGTCCATGATGATCCGGAAAGCGTCGGGCTTCAAATGCAGCACGAAGCGCTTGGCGATGAAGGCGCCGAGCATCAGCGAGGAGCCCGTGATCAGGCCTTTCACCACGAGGTCGGCGGTCAGCGCGCCGAAGCGCTCGAAGGTGACGGATTTGGCGACATAGAGCCCGAGCGAGCTTGCGGCTTCGGTCGCCAGAAACGCGCCCTTGGCGAGGCCGTAGAACAGGAACAGCGGCACGCTGAGCGGGCCGGTCGAGACCACGATGCCGGTGATATAGCCGATCACGGCGCCGCCGAGGGCCAGATGCCAGAGCTTGGCTTTCAGCTCGTGCCGCGCCAGCCAGTGCCGCACCGGCACCATCGCGATCAGGAACACGCCGATCGAGATATCGACGGCATGCGAGGGCAGCGCCAGCAATGTGCGTGCGCCGAGAGCCGCGGCCGGAACGCCCGTGACCGTATAGGCGGCACAGGCGCGCCAATCGACCTCGCGCCACCAGGCGAGGATGCGCGAGAAATTGGCCAGCACGGCTGCGACCGCCATGATCGGCACCGCCTGTTTCGGCCCATATTCGTAGACGAGCACTGGCATCAGCATGATCGACGAGCCGGTGCCGACGATGCCGGAGATGGTGCCGGCGATCAGGCCGACGATGAGGACGAACAGGAAACCCAAGTGAACCTTGCTGACGTAAGCGGTCCGGACTGCGACAGTCCCATGGTTAGCCGCGTTTGCGGCCAAAGCAAAGCTGCCGCGCGGCAAGCGTCTCATTGCAGATCCATAACAGCCGCATGGCTTGCGTGATCACTCCAGCACAATCCACGCCGGTGGGTGGTCACTTCAGCACAATCCACGCCGGCGCGTGGTCGCTTGCGCCTTCTTCGCCACGCATGTCGCGGTCGACGCCGGCCTCGACGAGGCGCGGCGCAAGGGCCGGGCTGAGCAGCAGGTGATCGAGCCTCAGCCCCGCGTCGCGCGGCCAGCGATTGCGCTTGTAGTCCCAGAAGGTGAACATCGGCTTTGACGAATGTTCGATCCGGATCGCGTCCGTCCAGCCCTGCGCAAGCAGCGAGGCAAAGGCGGCGCGGCTCTTGGGCTGTATCAGCGCATCCCTGTCCCACGAGCGCGTCGGATAGATGTCGAACGGCGTCGGCGCGACGTTGTAGTCGCCGGCGAGTACGGCCGGCACGTCCTGCTTGATGAATTTTGCGGCATGGCGGCGCAGCCGCGCGAACCAGTCGAGCTTGTAGTCGAATTTCGGTCCTGGCTGCGGATTGCCGTTCGGCAGGTAGATGCAGGCGATCACGATGCCGGATATGGCAGCCTCGATATAGCGCGCGTCGTGGTCGCTGCGGTCGCCGGGCAGGGTGTTGCGGATCAACACCGGCTTGGCCTTGCGCGAAAGGATGGCGACGCCGTTCCAGGTTTTCTGCCCGCGCCAGACCGCGTGGTAGCCGGCCTTCTCGATCGGGACCCGCGGAAATTCATGGTCGGCCGCCTTCAATTCCTGCAGGCAGACCACGTCGGGCTTTGCGGCGCGCAACCAGCGAAGCAGGTTGGCCAGGCGGCGGTTGATATTGTTGATGTTGAAGGTCGCGATCTTCATCACAGCCGTGCTGGGAACGGCAAACGCTGGTTGCCGCCGTGCCGTCGCTCGAGATGGCGGAACACCGCCTGGCTACAACAAGTCCTTGAACTCTTCCACGCCGAAACCCGCCTGTCGTATGGTCGCGCCAGCCATGGCTATGTCGCTATCGTCACGCAGCGGATTTCCCGGTGAGCGTCGGCACGCCCTCGGCCGGTTTGCCGTCGGCTGCGGATTGCTCGGCCGTCGCGTCCGCTATTCGCGGCGGCGCGTTGCCGCCCTTGTAGATCCGGGCATAACGCCGGCCGAGGTTGGTCAGCACCTCATAGCCGATGGTGCCGAAATGATGCGCGAGTTCATCGACGGTGATGCCTTCGCCGATCAGCGTCGCCATATGGCCGCGCCGCACGGCGTTCGGCGGCAGATCGGTGATGTCGATCGCCGTCAAGTCCATCGAGATGCGCCCCGCCACCGGACAGCGCTTGCCGGCCACCACGACTTCGGCGCCGCGGGTGCCGTCATTGGCGCCGGCCGCGCGGAAATAGCCGTCGGCGTAACCGGCGGCGACGATCGCGAGCCTGGTCGGCCGCCGCGCGGTCCAGGTGCCGCCATAGCCGACCGTTTCGCCGCGCTCGACGCTGCGAATCTGCACGATGCGCGCCTTCAATTCGACCACCGGCTGCATCGGATTGTCAGCCTCCGGCGTCGGATTGACGCCATAGAGCGCAGCCCCCGGCCGCACCAGGTCGAACTGGAACTGCGCGCCGAGATAGATGCCGGACGAGTTCGACAGCGAAGCCGGCACGTTGGTGAAGAGGCTCGCGATCTCGCGGAAGGCGCTGAGCTGCTT
Organism: Bradyrhizobium sp.; assembly: GCA_019243075.1. Classification (GTDB taxonomy): domain Bacteria; phylum Pseudomonadota; class Alphaproteobacteria; order Rhizobiales; family Xanthobacteraceae; genus Bradyrhizobium. The sequence goes on along the minus strand of JAFAUV010000275.1, from coordinate 1,058 downwards.
GGCGTTGGTCTGGTGGTTGACGAGCTCGGCCGAGACGAGATGGCTCATGACGAGCGTGATGCCGTGATCGCCGGCATTGATACGCGGGATGATGCCCTGCGCCTCGGCGATCGTCAGCCCGAGCCGGTTCATGCCGGTGTCGATGTGGAGGGCGGTGCCGCCGTTCCAACCCGAGCGGCGGCAGAACACGTCCCATTCGGCGAGCTCATTCAGGTCCCCAATCACGGGCTTGCAGTCGATCTTGGCATAGGTCTCGCCGGTGTTCTGGAAGAAGCCGTCGAGCGCATAGATGCTTGCCCGGGGCAGCACGTCGCGAACGACGCGGGCTTCATCCAGCGTTGCGACAAAGAAGGTCTTGCAGCCGGCGGAGGCGAGCGCCTTCGAGACCTCGACGGCACCGCAGCCATAGGCGTCGGCCTTGACCACGCCGGCGCATTCGGCCGGCACCGCCGTTTTCTCGAGCTTGCGCCAGTTCGCGACAATGGCGTCGAGATCGATGGTGAGCAAGCCGGTCGCGGTGGCGAGCGCCGCCGCCTGGTTCGCTTCGGGCGACAGCACGGTTCCCTTGAGCGCGGGGGTGGGGTCGGAGACGATGTTCATGGGCCGCAAGCTTAAGGGCGGGTCGCGGTTCCTTCAACAGCGCGGAACCACCGGGTGGGCCGTCAATACGGCCGATCCGGCACCTGTCCGTCCGGCGCGAGGTCGCCGAACCGCGTCACCGAGGCCTCGAAGCTGAGCTCGACGGTGCCGGTCGGCCCGTGGCGCTGCTTGCCGATGATCACCTCGGCCTTGCCATGGGCGAAACCCATCTCGGTCTGCCATTTCTCGTGTTCGGGCGTGCCCGGACGCGGCTCCTTGGTCGCAAGGTAATATTCCTCGCGAAACACGAACAGCACCACGTCGGCGTCCTGCTCGATGGAGCCGGACTCACGCAAGTCCGAGAGCTGCGGACGCTTGTCGTCGCGGCTTTCGACCTGGCGCGACAGCTGCGACAGCGCGATGACGGGCACGTTGAGCTCCTTGGCCAGCGCCTTCAGGCTGGTCGTGATCTCCGTGAT
>JAFAUV010000166.1 GCA_019243075.1 Bradyrhizobium sp. | reverse complement strand
GCTCGCGCAGCCGGTGGAGGTTTCGTTGTGGACGACGCAGACCGCGCGGATGTGGTGTTCGTGGTCCTCGGCGAGCGCCGCCCCGATCGCCTGGACGTCCGCGCCCCGCCGCCAGTCGGTCTCGATCATGCGCGGCTCGAGCGTGAGCTTGTGCGCCATGTCCTCCCACAGATTGGCGAACCAGCCGGTGCGGCACATCAGCACCGGGTCGCCGGGCGAGAGGGTGTTGACCAGGGCGGCCTCCCAGGCGCCGGTGCCGGACGAGGGATAGATGATCACGGGCTGCTTGGTGCGGAACATGCGCTGCATACCGGCCAGCACCGCAAAGCCGATCTCGGCAAACTCCGGACCTCGATGGTCCAGGCCCGGCATGTCCATGGCCCGCAACACCCGATCGGGAATATTGGTCGGACCTGGAATCTGGAGAAAATGCCTTCCGCTATGCACGGTCATCTGGGGTCCCTTCCCGGCGAAATCCTTGGGCGCGCTCGAATAGCACCATTCGGGCGGCTTTTCCCTCGCCATCGGGCCTTCGTCAATGCATAAGACATCGCTCCCGCCTGCGGAAATCACTGCCGTTCGACGCGCCGCTCGTCGATGAACGGGAAGGGTCAGGAGCGTCATCGGGACATCGCCGTTGAGTGTGATCTTTCGGACGAGCTCTTCACACCGTTTGCGGATCATGCCTCAGTTCTTCACGATCTTCAGATGCGTCGGCGAATTGGCTCCCGAGCGCTCCTCCAGCGATTTGATCGCGGCTTCCACGCCGCCGGAGCGATGCGGCACGCCGGCCGCCGCCAGCCCCATCTCGACCCCCGACAGCGCCCCGAGCAGGGTAAGCTCATTGCATTCGCCGAGATGGCCGATGCGGAACACCTTTCCCGCGACCTTGCCGAGCCCCGAGCCCAGCGACATGTTGCTGCTCTCAAGCACGACTTTGCGAAACTGGTCGGCATCGTGCCCGGGCGGCATTGAGACTGCCGTCAGCACCGGCGAATATTCCGCCGGATCCTGGCACAGCACCTCCAGGCCCCAATGTGTCACCGCCGCACGGGCCGCGGCGGCGAGCCGCTGATGGCGAGCGAAGACATTCGCCAACCCCTCCTCCAGCAGCATCGCGATTGCTTCGCGCAGCCCGTAGAGCAGGTTGGTCGCAGGCGTGTAGGGGAAGAAGCCGCTCGCATTGGGCTTCAGCATCTCCTCCCAATCCCAATAGGAGCGCGGCATCCTGTTGGTCTTAGCCGCCGCGCGCGCCTTCTGCGAGATGGCGTTGAAGCCTAGTCCGGGCGGCAGCATGAAGCCCTTCTGCGAGCAGCTCACGGTCACATCGACATTCCACTCGTCGTGCCGGTAGTCCACCGAGCCGAGCGAGGAGATGGTGTCGACGAGCAGCAGCGCCGAATGCCCGGTCCTGTCGAGGGCGGCGCGGATCTCGGCGATCCGGCTGGTCGCCCCGGTCGAGGTCTCGTTGTGAACCACCATGACAGCTTTGATGGCGTAGCTATCGTCCTCGGCGAGCCGCGCCTCGATCGCAGCCGGATCGGCGCCATGGCGCCAGTCGCCCGGCATGAACTCGACGTCAATGCCCCAGCGTACCGCCATGTTGCGCCACAACGTGGCGAAGTGGCCGGTCTCGGCCATCAAGACCTTGTCGCCGGGCGACAGCGTGTTGACGATGGCCGCCTCCCATGCGCCCGTGCCCGACGAGGGGAAGATGATGACGGGGCCTTGGGTCTGGAAAATCTTCTGGCAGCCCTCGAAGACCGTTTTGGCGAGTTCAGCAAACCGCGCGCTGCGGTGGTCGATGACCGGCATGTCCATGGCGCGGAGCACGCGGTCCGGCACGGGGCTGGGGCCGGGAATTTGCAGGAAATGGCGTCCTTGGTGCTGCATCCGGGCCTCCTATGGTGACGAACCAGATTTATTGCATTCATTTTTGGGAGATTCAATCCCGCCATTGTGCACCATTTTCCTTGCTGGGCAGCCCGATGTCGGGGCATAAACTGGTTCCATGAAACCCGTGATTCCCAGCGAAACGATTCCAGCCGCGACATCCGGCCGCGAAGACCAGTCGCTGCATGACGAGATCCTGACCCGCCTGCGGGACCACATCGTCGAGGGCAACATCCCGGACGGCGGCCGCATCCCGGAGCGGCAGCTTTGCGAGATGCTCGGCATCTCCCGCACACCCTTGCGCGAAGCGCTAAAGGTGCTGGCCGCTGAGGGCCTGATCGAGCTGTTGCCCAACCGCGGCGCGCGCGTGAGGCAGTTGAGCGAGCGCGATCTCGCCGAATTGTTCGATGTGATGGGCGGGCTCGAGGCGCTGGCCGGCCGCCTCGCCTGCGAAAACATCACCGACAGCGAGATCGCCGAGGTCGAGCGGCTGCATTACGACATGTACGGCTTCTACCTGCACCGCGACATGCACGGTTATTTCCGCGTCAACCAGCTCATCCATCAGAAGATCGTCCAAGCCTCGCGCAACGCGGCGCTGCTGGCGACTTATCAGAGTTTTGCCGGACGCCTCCGCCGCATCCGTTACTCCGCCAATTTCGCCCGCAGGCGCGAGCGCTGGGGCGAGGCCATGCGCGAGCACGAGGCAATCCTGGAAGCGCTGCGACGCCGGGCTGGGAGCGAACTCGCCGATATCCTGTTCGCTCACCTGCGCAACAAGCGCGCCGCAGCGGTGCAGCATCTGGCTGAGCCGGCCGCTGAGACCGCTTGATCCACCATTTTGCATTCAAAATTTAGGTCCCGCCTAAAGGGATTGAATTGCCGCCTGGCGCCGACGACGGACAAGCATGCCCAACGCAAAGACCCCGCTTCAGGCCAAACTCGCCCGCGAGATCAGCGGTGACGTGCTGTTCGACCGTTTCAGCCGCGGCCGCTATGCGACCGATGCCTCGTTCTACCAGATCATGCCCGAAGGCGTGGTGGTGCCGCGGACCATGGACGAGGCGTTGCGGGCGCTTGCGATCGCACGCGACGAGGGGCGCATCGTTACCCCGCGCGGCGGCGGTACCTCGCAATGCGGCCAGACCGTCAACAGCGGCATCGTCATCGACTTCTCGAAACATCTGAACCGCCTTATTTCGCTCGACGTCGAGAACCGCACTTGCGTGGTCGAACCCGGCATCGTGCTCGACGATCTCAACCGGCAACTGAAAAGGCACGGCCTGTGGTTCCCGGTCGATGTGTCGACGGCCTCGCGCGCCACCATCGGCGGGATGGCCGGCAATAATTCCTGCGGCGGGAGGTCACTTCGCTACGGCACCATGCGCGACAACACGCGCGCGATGGACGCCGCCCTGGCCTCCGGCACGCTGCTGCATTTCGGCGAGGTGCCGCGCGATCTCGCCGGGGTCGATGCGCCCGACGACGGGCTCGCGCTGTTCCGCGACATGCTTGATCTCGGCGAGCGCGAGGCCGCCGAGATCGCGGACAAATTTCCAAAGGTGCAGCGCCGCGTCGGCGGCTACAATCTCGATGCCCTCGTCCCCCGCAACGCCCCGAGCAACATGGCGCATCTTATCGTCGGCTCCGAGGGCACGCTTGCCTTCACGACGCAGGTCGAGCTGAAGCTCTGGCCAATCATCCACAACAAGGTGATCGGCGTCTGCCATTTCGGCAGCTTCTACGAGGCGATGGATGCGGCCCAGCATCTGGTAAAACTGCGCCCCATCGCGGTGGAATTGGTGGACCGCACCATGATCGCGCTCGGGCGCGACATCGCGATGTTCAAGCCGGTCATCGCCGCCGCTGTGCGCGGCGATCCCGATGCGATCCTCGTCGTCGAATTCGCCGAGGAGGATCAGGCCGAGAATTTGCAGCTTCTCAAGCAGCTCACCGGGCTGATGAGCGATCTCGGCTTCGGCTGGAACAATCCGCCGCGCAAATGGGGCGGCGTGGTCGAGATCATCGAACCACGCCTGCAGACCGCGATCGCCGATTTCCGCGCCGCCGGTCTCAACGTGATGATGTCGATGAAGGAGCAAGGCAAGCCCGTCTCCTTTGTCGAGGACTGCGCGGTGCCGCTGCCGCATCTCGCCGACTACACCGACAGGCTCAATGCCGTGTTCCGCAAGCACGGCACCAGCGGCACCATGTATGCGCACGCCTCGGAAGGCTGCCTGCATGTGCGCCCGGTGCTCAACCTTCGCCTCGACAAGGATGTCAAGGCGATGCGCGCCATTGCCGAAGAAGCCTTCGCCATGGTGCGCGAATACAAGGGCTCGCATTCCGGCGAGCATGGCGACGGCATCGTGCGGTCGGAGTTTCACGAGGCGATGTTCGGCTCGCGCATCGTCGCCGACTTCCGTGAAGTGAAGCATCGCTTCGATCCGGACAAGGTGCTCAATCCCGGCAAGATCGTCGATCCGCCCGACATGGATGATCGCTCGTTGTTCCGCTATCCGCCGGACTATCGCGTGGGTGAATTGAAGACCGTACTGGATTGGTCGGCCTATCCCGGCGCCGGCGGCGGCTTTCAGGGCGCGGTCGAGATGTGCAACAACAATGGCGCCTGCCGCAAGCTCGAAGGCGGCGTGATGTGCCCATCCTATCGTGCAACGCGCGATGAAAAGGATGCCACGCGCGGGCGGGCCAACACGCTGCGGCTCGCGATCTCGGGCCAGCTCGGTCCCGACGCGCTGGCGTCGGACGAAATGGTGGAGACGCTGAAACTCTGCGTGTCCTGCAAGGCCTGCCGGCATGAGTGCCCGACCGGTGTCGACATGGCCAAGATGAAGATCGAGGTCTTGGCCGCGCGCGCCGGCAGCAAGGGGCTTTCACTGCGCGATCGCCTGGTCGCCTATCTGCCGCGTTACGCGTCGCTGGCATCGCGCTTCGCCTGGCTTGCGAATGCGCGCAACAACAGCGCCATGCTGCGCGCGCTGCTTGAGAAATTCGCCGGGATCAGCGCCAAGCGCGCCTTGCCGGCGTTCCGGAACGAACCCTTTCGCGTGGACGCCGAAGTGTTCGGCCCACCCGACGGCCACGAGGTCGTGCTGTTCGCCGACACCTTCAACCGCAGCTATGAGCCGGAGAATGTCGAGGCCGCGCTGCGCGTGCTGGTCGATGGCGGCTTTCGCGTGCATATCCCCAAGCCGGCCGGCGGCAACCGGCCGCTCTGCTGTGGGCGCACCTTCCTTTCCGCGGGCCTGGTCGATCAGGCCCGCAGCGAGCTCGACCGGCTGGTGCAAACCTACGCGCCGTTCGCCGCGCGCGGGGTGCCGATCGTGGGCCTCGAACCAAGCTGCCTGCTGACGCTGCGCGACGAATTGCTGTCGCTGCGCAAGGACGATGCCGCGAAGATCGTCAGCGCCCATGCACTGCTGTTCGAGGAATTTCTGGTGCGCGAGGCACAGGCCGGCCGGCTGCAACTGAAACTCGGCGCCATTGGCACCAAAGCGCTGGTGCATGGCCATTGCCACCAGAAATCCTTTGGCGCCTTCAAGCCGGTCGAGCAGGCGCTGCGGCTGATACCGGACCTGACCGTCGAGACCGTGGACTCGAGCTGCTGCGGCATGGCCGGCGCCTTTGGCTACGGCGCGGACACTTATGATGCCTCCATCGAGATGGCCGAGCTGTCGCTGCTGCCCGCCGTTCGCCGCGCCGACCAGACCACGGTCATCGTCGCCGACGGCACGTCATGTCGGCATCAGATCAAGGATGGCACGACGCGCGAAGCCATCCATGTCACGCGGGTGCTTGCCATGAGTCTCGACCGCGCCAAATCCGCTTCACCCTCCACATAAGGAAAAGACAATGGCCGAACTGACCCTCGACGTCGCCCGCAAAATCCTCGATGCCGCGCTGGCCAAGGCGGTCGAGAAGAAGCTGAAGCCGCTCTGCATCACCATTCTGGACGCGCGCGGCGTGACCAAGATGACGGCGGCGCAGGATGGCACCAGCCTGTTGCGGGAAGAGATCGCCAACGGCAAGGCCTATGGCGCGCTCGCCATGGGCATGGGCTCGCGGGCGCTGTTCCAGCGCGCGCAGGAGCAGGCCTATTTCATCAGCGCAGCGAACGCGCTCGCGCAAGGCCGCCTCGTGCCGGTGCCCGGCGGCGTCCTTATCCAGGACGGCACCACGCTGCTCGGGGCTATCGGCATAAGTGGCGATACCTCCGACAATGACGAGGCCTGCGCGATTGCAGGGATCGAAGCCGCGGGGCTGAAGGCCAATCCAGGGTAGGTGCGTCGTTGCCTTGGCGCTCGGCCGGTTCAAGCCGACGGGGCAAAACAACTCATAATGCACCGCGCGCCAAGCGCTGCGAAACGCCGGCGCCGCCCCAGTGATGGGGCGGCCTTGAACGCGTTCGGCAGATTGTACTGCTCGATCGATCCAGCCACGGACCCACTACAAAAGGGATTCAGGTCGCTCGCTATCGTCGCCCGATCCCAGGCCCGAAGTCGCCCTCGCGATCTCAGCCATTAATGATGTTAATGAATTAAAGTCGCTACTTTCAGATGCGCCAGGGCGCTGTCTTCGAACGTGATATTAATGTCACATTCAGGTTCAAGTTTAATACGGCAGCTGGCGAACATCTATTTGAATGCGTTAAGCTTTCCGAGTTCGAGCATTTTTACCTAAGTAGCGAGACTGCGTGACCATCGATTTCCGATCCGTTCTTTTCCAAGCCGCGCAGATCCTCTGCGCTGGGGCTTGCGGGATATTAGCGTTTAATTGCACCGCGGCCAGGGCTCAAAATGGCCCCTTTGTCTACGTTCCGAACAGCGGCTCGAACAACGTATCGTCGATCGATACGTCGACGAACACGGTCTCGCCGGGCACCATCGCAACCGGCGCCTCGCCCGACGGCGCGGGGGTGCGCGCGGACGAATCCTTCATCTATGTTGCCAACCAAACCGACAACACCGTTTCCGTTATCGATACCGGAACTGGCGCGACTGTCGCGACCATTGCCGTCGGCAATACACCTATCGCGGTTGCCGTGAGCTCGAACGGACAGACCGCCTACGTGACAAACCAAGGCAACAACACCGTTTCGGTGATCAACACGAGCACCAACACGGTCACTGCAACCATTGCAGTCGGCTCAACCCCGCAGGGAATTGCCGTTACACAGGACGGTAGTCTTGCAGTTGTGCCGAATTTCAATGGAAACAGCGTATCCGTCATCAATACCGCAACCAATGCGGTGGTTGCGACGATCCCCGTCGGGACCGGGCCGGTAGGAGTGGCCATAACACCGGATGGGAAAACCGCCTATGTCACCAATTTCTCCAGTAACAGCGTTTCAGTAATTGATATGACCAGCAAGGCGGTGATCGGCACGATTCCCGTCGGAACGGCGCCGCTCGGGGTCGCTGTGACGCCCAATGGCTCGCTTGCATATGTCGTGAACGTAAACAGCGGCACGGTCACGGTCATCAACACCTCGACGAATACGGTATTCACCAGCTTCATCGTCGGAAATCTTCCGCGAGGGGTCGTATTCTCTCCTGATGGCAAATACGCATATATCACCAACTTCGGAAACAACACGGTTTCCGTGGTCGACACGACCACCCGACTGACGGTTGCGACACTGCCGGTTGGCACGACACCTTCGCTGTTCCCGGGTGTGTGCTCGAATGGCAACGCGCTTCTCGGCGCCGGCTTCACGTTCGTCGCTCGCACCTCGGGCGCACTCGGCTGCACGCTGGCATCCGGACCGAGCGGGGCCGCCGGGCCGATCTTCACAGGGGGAACCCTGCAGATCGCCGGGACGATCTCCTCCGCGCTGCCGATTACGCTGCAGAGCCAAGGCGGCATTATCGACACCAACGGAAACACGGCAACGCTGTCCGGACCGATCACCGGCCCCGGCGGACTGACCAAGATCGGTGCGGGTACCCTGGTTCTCTCAGGCGCCAGCAGCTATCTGGGGGCGACCTCGGTCAACGCCGGCACGCTACAGGCGGGCGCCGCAAACGTCTTTTCCCCGTCAAGCACCTTCAACATTGCCGCCGGAGCGTTCCTGGACCTCAACAGCTTCAACCAGACCATCGGCTCGCTGAGCGGGGCCGGCCAGGTAACCCTCGGCACCGCCACGCTGACCGCCGGCGGCGACAACACGTCGACGACCTTTTCTGGTGTAATTTCGGGTGTCGGTGGCGGCTTGACAAAGACCGGCAACGGCATGCTCACCTTGACCGGTATCAGCTCCTACACCGGTCCGACAAACCTCAATGGAGGGATTTTGGATGTCGAGGGTTCAATCGCCGCATC
>JAFAUV010000004.1 GCA_019243075.1 Bradyrhizobium sp. | reverse complement strand
AGGCCGCCGAGGCAGGTCAGCACGAGCGAGAGCGTGTGATTTTCCTCGGTCTGTTCTGCGATGCGCTTGCCGCGCTCGACATAGACCCTAGACAGCGCCTCGAGATCCTTGTTGAGCGCGGTGCGAACGGAACGGTTGGCGTCGTTGTCGCCCCATTCGCGCCCTGCCGCAGCGCCGATCTCGTTGGCGCGTCGCACCAGCTCTTTCCGGAATTCGATGAATTGCTCGATGCGCTTCTTGAAGGTCGCGAACTGCTCGGCATCGTCGGCCTGGACGATGCCTTGCCATTTGTCGACCACAGCCAGGATGCGGTCGTTGAAGGTGAGCAGGCCCTCGCCGTATTTCTTCACGACGGCCGGGTCGCTCGACATGTAGACGCCGCGCGACTCCATCACCACCGCATAGACCAGCGAATTGACGCGCTCGACGTTCAGCGCGGCGAGGTTGGCGGTCTCGATCGCATGGGTAAGCTCGCTGCCGCGCCGGGTGTTGTAGTCGGACAGGACGGCGATTGCCGCGGTCAAAAGCGCGAACAGACCGAAGATCGAATAAAGCCGCGCCGCCAGCGAGAGCCTGGATGCCATGTTGCGTCCCGAACCATGATTTTCGCGATTCGCAGTTCATACGCCCCCGCCACACGGGGCCGGGAAGCGCGTCGTTTTGTCACAAAATTATGCAAAAGGTTCATGGATAAAGTCTTAATCAGAGAAATTGCGAGTACTGCAACTTTCGCAAGAATATTTGCAGAATCATATGGTTGCGCGGCAGGTTGTCTTGATAATTTCAGGAAAATGGCGCGTTGGCACTATAAGGAAATCATATCGTTACCCCGGCGGCCCGCCCGCTCGCCGGCGTTCTATCGAGGCGGATTTCGGGGTTAAATAGGGGACGCCAAGGGGTGCGGAGCCGCCATGGTCTATCGTCACACCATCGATGCCACGTCCTATGTCTTTGATGACCTCCGCGACCTCCTTGCCAAGGCAAGCCCGCCGCGCGCCGGCGACCGCCTGGCCGGAATTGCGGCCGCAAGTGCCGAGCAAATGGTCGCGGCGCGGATGGCGCTTGCGGACGTGCCGCTGGCGCAATTCCTGCGGCAGGCCGTGGTCCCCTACGAGGCGGACGAGGTCACGCGCCTGATCCTCGACAGCCACGACGGGGCTGCGTTCGCGCCGGTCGCCTCGCTCACCGTCGGCGGCTTCCGCGACTTCCTGCTCTCGGATGCCGCGACGACCGAAGGCCTGAGAAAGCTCACCCCCGGCATCACGCCGGAAATGGCGGCCGGCGTCTGCAAGCTGATGCGCAACCAGGATCTGATCCTGGCGGCGAAGAAATGCCAGGTGACCACCGCCTTCCGCAACACCATCGGCCTGTCGGGGCGGATGAGCACGCGGCTGCAGCCCAATCATCCCTTCGACGAGATCAGAGGCATCACCGCGTCGATCCTGGATGGACTTCTGCTCGGGTCGGGCGACGCCTGTATCGGCATCAATCCGGCGAGCGATGATCCAGCCGTGATCGGCTCGCTGCTGCGGCTCCTCGATGAGATCATCGGGCGCCTTGAAATTCCAACCCAGGGTTGCGTTCTGACGCATGTCACGACCACGCTGAAATTGATTGGGGAGGGGGTTCCGGTCGACCTGGTATTCCAGTCGATCGCGGGCACGGAAGCCGCCAACCGCAGTTTCGGCGTCGATCTCGCGCTTCTGCGCGAGGCGCATGATGCCGGGCGGGCGCTGTCGCGCGGCACGGTCGGCGATCAAATGATGTATTTCGAGACCGGGCAGGGGTCGGCGCTGTCGGCCAATGCCCATCATGGCGTCGACCAGCAGACGTTGGAGGCCCGCGCCTATGCCGTGGCGCGCGCCTTTTCGCCCCTGCTCGTCAACAGCGTGGTCGGCTTCATCGGCCCGGAATATCTCTATGACGGCAAGGAGATCATCCGCGCCGGGCTCGAGGATCATTTCTGCGGCAAGCTGCTCGGCCTGCCGCTCGGCGTCGACGTCTGCTATACCAACCACGCCGAGGCCGACCAGGACGACATGGACAATCTGCTGACCCTGCTTGCGGCCGCCGGCGTCACCTTCATCATGGGAGTGCCGGGGGCCGACGACGTCATGCTGAACTATCAGTCGACCTCGTTCCATGACGCGCTCTATGTCCGCGATCTCTTCGGCTTGAAGCGGGCGCCCGAATTTGACGATTGGCTGGTGCGTGCGGGCCTTGCCGACGCCAGCTCTCGCCTTGCCGGCAACGCGGGGCTGCTGCCCGATTTTGCCTCGCGGCTGATCGAGCAGAACGCCTCGATAATTCGAACCGAAGCAACCGATGCGGCCTTCTGAACGTTACGGTAGCTCGACCCGTGCAAAGCGGAGGCGGTGCCGCCACATTGTTGAGGAATTTGTGGCTCAGGTTTGTGGCGCATGCTGATCTGCGCCTACCCGTCAGGTGATGGGCCGGCAACGTATTGCAGAGGGAGTTTGATGAGAGCTGAGCGCATCAAGGCGGATCGTCGCATTCTCTGTGTTTTTCCGCGCTATACGTCTGCTTTCGGCACGTTCGAGAACTCCTATCCCCTGACGGACGGGGTCAAGGCCTTCATGCCGCCGCAGGGGCTGCTGCTGATCGCCGCCTATCTGCCGGAGAACTGGCAGGTTCGCTTCGTCGACGAGAATCTTGCCCCCGCTTCCAACAAGGATTTCGAATGGGCGCAGGCCGTATTCGTCAGCGGCATGCACATCCAGCGGACGCAGATGAATGACATCTGCCGCCGCGCTCACGCCTTCGATCTTCCGGTCGCGATCGGCGGTCCCTCGGTCAGCGCCTGCCCCGAACATTATCCGTCCTTCGATTATCTCCATGTCGGCGAACTGGGCGATGCCACCGACGAGCTGATTGCGCGGCTTGCGAGCGACACCTCGCGTCCCGACCGGCAGGTCGTGCTGAAGACCCGCGATCGCTTGGCGATGACCGAGTTTCCGATTCCCGCCTATGAGCTGGCCGACATCCGGAAATACATGCTCGGCAGCATCCAGTATTCGAGCGGCTGCCCCTATCAATGCGAGTTCTGCGACATACCCGGCCTTTACGGCCGCAACCCGCGGCTGAAGACGCCGGAACAGATCATTGCCGAAATCGAACGTCTGCGCGCCTGCGGCATGAAGGACACGGTCTACTTCGTCGACGACAATTTCATCGGCAACCGCAAGGCCGCGCTCGATCTCTTGCCGCATCTGATCGAATGGCAGAAGAAGAACGGCTATGTGATGCGCTTCGCCTGCGAGGCGACGCTCAACATTGCCAAGCGCGCCGAAATCCTGGAGAAGATGCGTGAGGCGTTCTTCGTCACGGTGTTCTGCGGCATCGAGACGCCCGACCCGGACGCGCTCAAGGCCATGCACAAGGACCACAACATGATGGTCCCGATCCTGGAGGGTGTGAAGACCATCAACTCCTACGGAATGGAAGTGGTGTCCGGCATCATCATGGGGCTCGACACCGACAAGCCGGGGACGGCGGATGCGCTGTTGTCGTTCATCGACGAGTCCAGGATTCCGCTGCTCACCATCAACCTGCTGCAGGCCTTGCCCAAGACGCCGCTGTGGGATCGGCTGGAGCGCGAGAACCGGCTGGTCAACGACGATGACAGTCGCGATTCCAACGTGAAATTCCTGATGCCCTATGACGAGGTCGTAGGCTCCTGGAAGCGGACCATGGAGTTCGCCTACGATCCGAAAAAGCTGTTCGATCGCTTCGAATATCAGTGCGAGTACACGTTCAGGAACCGGATCAAGGTGCCGCTAACCCCGGAACGGAAGAGCTGGGCCAATATCCGCCGCGGGCTGATCATGCTGCGCAACATCTTCTGGAAAGTCGGCGTGCTCGGTGACTACCGGCGGGTGTTCTGGAAGTTCGCACTTCGCCGCCTCAGGCGCGGCGATGTCGAGGGCCTGATCGCCTCCGTGGTAGTCGCCCATCATCTGATCGTGTTCGCGCGCGCGGCCTCCAGCGGCCGGCAGAATGCCTCCAACTACTCGTTCCGCTTGCGCGGGGCGCAGGTCCCGGCCGAGTAGAGCAGCTTGAAGGACCCGGCGCCGCCGCGATCGATCGGAGATTTGAAAACGCTCACGCCGGCGCGCGTCGCGCTCGGCCGTTCCGGCGCGAGCCTGCCCACCAGCGCCTTGCTCGGCTTCACGCTCGATCACGCCCGCGCCCGCGATGCCGTGCATGCCGCCTTCGAGGCGTCCGCGCTGCTTGCCGGCCTCGGCGAGCTCGGCCTCGGCGCGGTCAGCGTCGCGAGCCGGGCCGGCAGCCGCCGCGAATATCTCGGCCGGCCCGACCTCGGGCGGCGGCTCGATCGGGATTCCGCGCAGCGTGTTGCGGGCCTAACCGACCTCGGGCCCGGCCGGCTTGCGGTCGTGATCGGTGATGGCCTGTCGCCGACCGCCGTGCATGCCCATGCGCTTGCCCTGATGCGCAAGCTGCTGCCGCGCCTTGCCGCCGACAATATCGAGATCGGTGCCGTCGCGGTCGCCACCGGCGCGCGGGTCGCGCTCGGCGATGAGATCGGCGAAATCCTGCGGGCCACGATGGTCGCGGTCCTGGTCGGCGAGCGTCCGGGCCTGTCCGCGCCCGACAGCCTCGGCGCCTATCTGACCTATGCTCCGCGAATCGGCCGCACCGATGCCGACCGCAATTGCGTCTCCAACATCCACCGCGCGGGGCTCTCTTACGGGGAAGCCGCGTTCAAGATCGCGTGGTTGATCGGACAGGGGCTGGCACGGAACGTGACCGGCATCGCGCTCAAGGACGAGAGCGGCGAGGGAACGCCGCCGCAGTTGGGCCGATAACGCGGCTTTGAGCGTGACAAATCCGCCACGCCATACACGGAAAAGGTCGAATGGACGTGCTTTCCAGTAGCTTCGCGCGCTTGAAAAGGGAGGCGAACCTGCTAAACCGGCGCCAGCGATTTTTCGCCTGTTTTCAAGGGTTAGCGCTCGCCTGGTAACGACCCTTCGAGGTCCTTCGCGCGTTCCCGAACCAAGCAATACAAGCCGAGCCGATGTGAGAACTGGACAGAGCATGCTCGAAAAAACGCGCGACAATGAAATCCACGTCGAGAGGGTCGAGGAACCGCCCGCCAAGAGCATTGCGTTCGGGTTGGAGCGGCTCGGCCTGATGCCGATGAAGGCGCCGATCATCTCCTGCATCATCCTCGCCATCCTGATGATCGGAGCGGTGTTCGGCATCGAGCGCATCAAGATCGACGACTCGCTGAGCCAGCTGTTCCGCTCCAACACCAAGGAATTCCACCAATATGAAGAGGTGACGAAGAAATTCCCGGCGGAGGAGTACGACGTCCTGGTCGTGGTGGAAGGCAAGGATCTGCTTGCGCGCGACAACCTCGAGAAGCTGCGCGACTTCGTCACCGATCTGCAGCTCGTCGACGGCACGCGCGGTCTGGTCTCGCTGTTCTCGGCGCGTCAGTCGCCGGCGCCGGGCAAGCTGCCGGCCGCGCTGTTCCCCCCCGAGCTGCCCGAAGGGGCCGACTACGACAAGTTCATCCAGACGGTGAAATCCAACGAGATCATCCGCGGCAAGCTGTTGTCGGAAGACGGCACGCTGGCGCTGATCGTGCTGTCGCTCGATCCGCAAGTGGTCGCCTCCAGCAAACTCGGCAAGACGGTGGGCGACATCCGCGCGTTGATGAAACAGGATCTCGGCGATACCGGCCTGAACGTGGAATTGTCCGGCGTGCCGGTGATGCAGCTCGAAATCCGCAACGCGGTCGAGCGCGATGGGCTGACCTACAACATCCTCGGCATCCTCGCCGGCTGCATCATCGCCATCATCTTCTTCCGCAAGATCTCGTTCATGGTGGTGGCGGCGTTCCCGCCGATGATCGCGATCATGCTGGCGCTCGGCGCCCTCGGCTGGGCCAATTTCAATCTCAACATGTTCCTGAACGTGATGACGCCGCTGATCATGGTGATCAGCTTCTCCGATTCCATGCAGTTGACCTTCGCCGCGCGCGACCGCCTGATCGCGGGCCAGGACAAGTTCACCGCGTTCAAGAACGCCGTGCTGGTGGTGGGACCGGCCTGCGTCTTGACGCACGGCACCGCCGGCATTTCCTTCATCGCGCTGCAATTCTCCGATTCCGATCTGATCCGCAAATTCGGCGAGGCGGGACTTGCCGCCACCATCATCGCGCTGATTGCGGTGCTGTCGCTGGTGCCGGTGTTCGGGGTCCTGTTCGTGCGCAACGAGAAGATCTTTGCCGTCAGGTTCCAGAGCGCGGATGCCGGCGTGCAGGCGCTGCGCAATTTCTGCTATTGGATCGCGGTGCGCATGGTGAGCCGGCCCGGCCTGTTCAGCCTGATCGCGCTGGTATTCGTCGGCTCGCTCGCCGGCATCTATGCCAATCTGCAGCCGCGCTACCGCCTGGCCGACCAGGTGCCCGACAAGCGGCAGGCCGTTGCCGCCAGCAATCGGCTGGATGCCAAATTGACCGGCGCCAATCCGGTCAACGTGTTGATCAGCTTCCCCACGGGCGAAACGCTCTATTCGCCGGAGACGCTGCAGACCATCGCTGACGTGCACGCCACCGTCGAAAAGACGGCCGGCGTCGGCAATGTCTGGTCGCTGGAGAGCCTGCGGCGCTGGCTGGCCGAAAAGGCCGGCACCACCGACGTCGCGACATTGAAGGAATATGTGAACCTTATTCCCGAGCATCTGGTGCGGCGTTTCATCGACGCCCAGCAGGATGCCGTCGTCGTCGCCGGCCGCGTGCCGGACATCGATTCCAGCCAGCTCCTGCCGGTGGTCGACAAGCTCGACCACGAACTCGATGCCGTCAGGCAGAAGCATCCCGGCTACGAGATCGCCGTCACCGGCCTTGCAGCGATCGCGGCGCGCAACTCGGCCAACATGATCGAGAAGCTCAACCGCGGGCTCACGATCGAATTCGCGCTGGTCGCAGTCTTCATCGGGCTCGCCTTCCGTTCCTGGGTGGTGATGTTTGCCTGCATCCTGCCCGGCATCTTCCCAGTGGTTATGTCCGGCACGCTGCTTTACCTGCTGGGCGAGGGGCTGCAGTTCGCCAGCGTCGTCGCGCTCACGGTGTCGTTCGGCCTTGGCTTGAGCGCCACTATCCACTTCCTCAACCGCTTGCGGCTGGAGAGCAAGCCCGGCGTCACCTCCGCTGTGGCCGTCGAGCGCGCCACCGTGCTGGTGGGGCCGGCGCTGATCCTGACGACGGTGGTGCTCGCCTGCGGCCTCGTCGTGACCGTTTTCTCCGACCTGCCCTCGCTCCGCCTGTTCGGCTGGCTCAGCGCGTTCTCGATGGTCGCCGCACTGGTCGCCGACCTCTTCATCCTGCGGCCCACCGCGATGTGGCTGATCAATCTTTCCGAACGGCTACACGGCGGCAGAAGCGGCAACGCGCTGGGGTGAGGTCAACGGACTTCAGCATCAGGTACATTGAATTGCGCGCGGCCGTGGTGGCCATCTTGGCTTGAATCTTTATGCAAAATTTTGTATATCAGGTAGGTGGCAGACTTTTAGCCAGTCGAATTCCGGGGTGGCGCCCTCGAGGATTTGCGAGCCTTTCCTGCGGCGGAGCGCCGCGCCGCGGGATATCAACTTGATCGGGTTCAGCGCGGGCGTGAGCCCGATGACCGGAAGCCGATGAATGGCGTTGGCCGAGGAGTAAAGGAAGTCCGGATTCGCGACGACAGCGGCGCATTCAGGGTGCTGTATGTCGCGAAATTCAAGGATGCGATTTACGTTCTGCACTGTTTTCAGAAGAAGACCCAAAAGACCAGCAAGCGGGATCTGGAGTTGGCAGGCCAATGTTACCGTGATTTGGTGAAGGAGCTAGCCCGATGACCAAGAAGCGCTTCTCCAGCGTATGGGACGCTATCGAAGACACCGCTGCGCAAGCTGAGAATATGAAGTTGCGTTCGGCGCTGATCATCGCACTAAAGGATCACATCACTCGCGCTGAGCTAAGCCAATCGGAAGCGGCAAAGTTGCTCGGCGTGACGCAGCCGCGAATCTCGGATCTCATGCGCGGCAAGATCGAACTGTTTGGGCTCGATACGCTGGTGAATATGGTAGCGTCCGCCGGGCTGCGCGTCGAAATGCGCATCTCAGACGCCGCCTAATTCCCTTCCACGTTTCAAAAGCAAAAGCCTCGGTCCTGATCGCAGGCCGGGGCCTTTGAATTTCGATGCCGATCGACGCGGGAAGGAGGGTCTCAGCCCTTCACCATGGTGATGTTGACGCCGCGGATTTCGCCCTTGGACGAAATCTGCACCGTCTGCTTGCTGCCATTGGTGCGCAAGGTCAGGTTGGCCGCGAAACCGTTGGCCTCGACGAAGACGTCGATCTGGCCGCCGCCCGCGGTGCCCTGCAGGTTGCCGAAGATGTTGCGGCTTGCCTCGCTCCAGTTGCCGGAGATGCGCTCACCGTTGGAGGTGACGTCGCTGGTCAGGTCGAATTTGTAACTGTCGCTCGCGCAGTCCAGTTTCTGCTTGAGGCCCATGCCCGTGCCGTTGACCTTGTAACTGGCCTTGCAGCGAATGTGCTCGGTCGAGCCGTCGGACAGCGCAACGGTGCCGGTGCCCGACCAGGCGCCGTCGAAGCCCGCGAACGGACCCGAGGACTGGGCGTGGCCAGCCGATACCGACAACATCAGCGCGGCGCCGGCACCGGCAGCCATGAGCGCTCGTCCAAACAGACTGGAGCCAAACAGTTTCATTGTGAGTTTTCCCATGAGTGAAAAAGGAGGTGCCCAAGGACGCTCGCCGCATCGAAGTTTAGTGTCGCCGTCCAGTGGAAGGTTCAAATGACAAGCCCTGTCCGCCGCCTCTTATTGCCCCACGAAACCGGCAAATCAGAACCGTTTTGCGACACCTGCCGGTTCCGATGTAAGGGGTCGGTGTGCAGGCTTGCAACAGCCAAGG
>JAFAUV010000382.1 GCA_019243075.1 Bradyrhizobium sp. | reverse complement strand
CGCGTTCTTGTCGGGATCAGCGAGAAGGAGCTGGCGCGGCGCTGGGCTGCGCTGCGCGATGCCATGAAGGTCCGCGATCTCGATGTGGTCATGGTGCAGGCTACCAATGACTGGCTGGGCGGCAACGTCAAATGGCTGACCGACATCCCCGCCAACAACGGCTATCCGCGCACGGTGCTGTTCTATGCCGACGAACTGATGACGGTCGTCGAAATGGGAGCGTTCGGCGGTCGCCGGCTCCTCAAGGGAGACGATCCGATTCATCGTGGCGTCGGTACCATCCTCACCACGCCGTCATTTCCATCGATCGACTATACCATCCGATACGATGCCGATCTGGCGATCGCCGACCTGCGCGCCCATGGCGTGCGGAGCATTGGCTTGGCCAATGGCGCGGGCTTTCTAGCCGGCTTCGGCCAGGTGCTGCGTGAGGGGCTCGGCAACGTCGATGTTGTCGATGTCACCGAGGAGCTCGATGCGCTCAAGGCGATCAAGAGTGCCGAGGAGCAGGAACTGATCCGCCGCACGGCAGCGCTCCAGGACGAGGTGTTCAGCCATGTCTGTTCGGTGATCCGGCCGGGGCTGCGCGACATCGACGTGACCGCGGCTGCACAGATGAAGGCCCAACAGTTCGGTAGCGAGCAGGGCATCTTCCTCGGAGCATCGGCCAAGCTGGGCATCCGTTCGCCGTTCATGGGACGGCATTTTCAGGGCCGGACGCTCGAAGCCGGCGATCATCTCTCACTCCTGATCGAGGTGAACGGGCCCGGTGGATTTTTCTGCGAGATCGCTCGCACCCTGGTGTTGGGCAAGGCTTCTGCCGAACTGCTCGATGGCTTTGCGGCGGTGAAGGCAGCCCAGGATCACACACTATCGCTGCTCAGGCCGGGCGTCGCGGCGCGCGAGATCGCTGCAAACCATGACGGCTACATGAGGAGCCGCGGCCTGCCCCCCGAGCTTCGCCTTTATGCCCATGGTCAAGGCTACGACATGGTCGAGCGCCCGCTGATCCGGCGCGACGAGCCCATGACCATTGCGGCCGGCATGCACCTCGCCGTGCACCCGGGTTACGAGACCGATTCGATCTTCGCCGTCATTTGCGACAATTATATCGTGGAAGCCGACGGCCCCGGCCCTTGCCTGCATAGAACTGCGAAAAAAGTGTTCGAGATCTGAGTTCGAGCAGCGATGCGGAAGAAACCTATTTTTGCTTGCCTATTCGACGCCGTGCCGTCCCAACGATGAGCTCGCCTATCCGGCTGCCAGTCAGCTGCCGAGTCTTGCAGCGAAAAATCGCACGAGAATTTTGAATCGGAGCGCTTCACCCGCTCTAAACTCGGTCTGATCATCCCTGCCGCGCGCGCAGAGCGACAAGCTCGTCGAATACCGGCCGATCGAAGTTCAGGCCCTCGAGCAGCAAGCGCTCGCGGGAGCGGAAGGCTCGTTCCGAGGGGATGCGGATCTCGTCGACCCCGGCCTGGCGTGGCACCGCCTTGATGCGTTCGATCAGCTCCGTCACCTGCCGGTTGAAGACATTCGCGGGTCCGATGAGGTCGGGCCGAAAGGCGATGAAGAGGTAGCCATAGTCGCTCTCATGCTCGGAGCCGGAGCCGGCGAGCAGGCCCAATGCCTGGATCATCAGCGCCAATCCGAAGCCCTTGTACCCGCCGAAAGGCAGCAATGCGCCACGGCGGGCGAGCGCAGGGTCTCGGGTCGCCTCCCCGTCGGGCCCGATCGCCACGCCCTCGGGAAGCAGCTCGCCGAGCCGCTCGCGCAGCAGCACCTCGGTCATCATGTAAGCGGAGGTCCCCATGTCGAGCACGACAGGGCCGCGCGAGGACGGCACCGCGATCGCCAACGGATTGGTGCCGAGCAGCGCTCTGGCGCCGCCGAAGGGAGCGACCAGGCGCGAGCTCGCCGCGGTGTGGATCGCGATGAGACCGGCCTTGGCGATCATCTCGACATAGTAGGCGCTGCGCCCGCTCATCCACGCATCGTTGACCGAAACCAGGGCAATGCCGTGCGCGGCCGCCTTGCTGATCGTCGCCTCGGCCGCGTAATAGAGCGACAGCATCCCGACATTGTTGCCGCCGTCATAGGCGAGAGAAACGTCGGTCTCGCGCAGCACCTTCATGGGCCGGCGCGGCCGCTCCCAGCTTTCGCTCTCCACCAGATTGAGGATCTTGGCTAGCCCCGAATATTCATAGCCGCACAGCGCGGCATCGATGACGTGATCGGCGATGATACGCGCTTCCTCATTGTCATATCCGGCGCCGCGCAGCGCGCCCTCCGCCAGATCGCGGGCGTCCGCGACGCTCAGGTGGACCCGTCCCGATGCCATAACCCGTACCTCCGCCGCTTCCAAAAGACATGTCTCGGCCGCGCGACCAACGATCTGCGCAACCGACCCGAAACCGGGCTTTGAAAATAGTGCCAAACTCCGGACGATTCCAACCGTGATTACCACAGTCGTTTTGATGCCGCGCATCAGGAAACCCGGCTCGGTGGGGCGATTGCATTCGCGCCCGCGTCCGCTACCATCGGCACAAAAACGATGACCGGTGGGAGGAGCGATGGAATTCGGCTTGTTCCATGAGTTTCAGAAATCGCCCGACACGAGCGAAGCGGAAGCCTTTTCTCGATCCTTCGACCTGGTTGACGCCGCCGAGCAATGGGGGCTCGATGCGATGTGGCTGGCGGAGCTGCATTTCGCGCCCGATCGCTCGGTGCTCGCCTCGCCATTGATCCTCGCTGCCGCGATTGCCCAGCGCACGCGCCGCATCAAGATCGGCACGGCCGTCCAGGTGTTGCCGCTCTGCCATCCGCTGCGGCTTGCCGAGGAGGCCGCAACCGTCGATCAGATCAGCGACGGACGCCTCATCCTCGGCGTCGGGCGCAGCGGCTTCGCCCACACCTACCAGGCCTATGGCGTGCCCTATGAGGAAAGCCGCGAACGCTTTGCCGAGACGCTGGAGATCGTCAAACGCGCCTGGACCGATGAGCGCTTCTCCTACCGAGGAAAATATTTCGCGTGTGACAAGGTGGCCTTGGTGCCAAAACCTCGACAGAAGCCATATCCGCCGATCCGCATCGCCGCCACCAGCATCGATTCCTATGCCGCGATCGGAACGTTGGGTCACGCCATCTTCGTCGCCGCGCGCCTCGGCACGCTCTCGGAGCTGGCGCCCCTGGTGCACGGTTATCGCGAGGCCTATCGCGTCGCCGGCCATCCCGGCAGCGGCGAGGTCTATCTGCGCGTGCCGGTCTATGTTGCCGAAACCGAGCAGCGGGCGCGACGCGAGCCGGAGGAGAGCGTCATGCACCTCTTCCGCGAGATCGGCGCGCAGCTCGCAGCTTCCGCCAGCCTTTCGGGCGCACGCGCCATCGAGCAGCGTGCCGAGCGCGGCCAGCAACTACAGACCGTCAGCTATCAGGAGGCGCTGCGCGACAAGATGATTGTCGGCACGCCGGATCAGGTGGTCGAAAGGCTGCAAAGCCTGCGCGAAGAGATCGGGCTCGACGGCATCCTGGCCGAGCTCAACCCCGGCAGCCGCATTCCGCATGCGCTTGTGATGAATGCCTTGCGCCTGCTCTGCCGGGAGGTCATGCCGCGCTTCCATGAGCCGCATCCGATCAGCCGCGCGGGCGAAGTTCGGGAGGATATGAAATGACAGTGCAATCGGTCGGGAAACAGGGAGATCGCAATCCTCGCAGCAATGAGGAAGCGCGTTCATTCGTCGCCGGTGTCGAGCAGCTGTTCATGCCCTGGAACGTCGACGCGCTGGTCGCCGGCTTCACGGAGGATTGCGTCGTGCGGTTCGGGGTGATTCCCGAATTCAGGGGCCGCGATGCGCTTCGCAAGTTCTTCGAAGCGAGGCGTGCCAAGCAGAGGGGCTATCGGCTTCGAAAGCAGTTTCGCACGCTGATGAACGACGTCATGACGAATGTTTGGGACGGCGAGTGGGAGGATGCCGACACGGGTCGGCGCATAAAGGGATTTGGCGTGGAAGTCTGGACCATGCGCGACGGCAAGATCGCAATCTGGGAAGCGTCATTCAATGCCGCGCCAGCCGATCAGGAGGTCGATATCGATCAGGCCTTGCGCTGACGATTTGCGAGCGGGCGCCGGTGCCGCGCGGAAGGGCGAATTGATCGCGGAAGAAAGCCAGTGTATCAAGCCCGCTTGCCTCACCAAGCGGGAAACAAGAGAACCATGGCCGAAGCAGACCTTGACCTCGTTATTCGGTCGGTGGCGAAGAAGCAGATCAAGCTGCTGGTGGATGCCGCCAAAAAGCGGCATGGTCGGCTGATGGGGCAGGCGGCCAAGGCCGCCGATAGGGACGCAAAGGCGCGCTTGAAGGATCTCGCCAAGAACACGCTTCAGCTGGCGGCGTCCGCGGCGCGGCGGCTGGAGATCACCGCC
Organism: Bradyrhizobium sp.; assembly: GCA_019243075.1. Classification (GTDB taxonomy): domain Bacteria; phylum Pseudomonadota; class Alphaproteobacteria; order Rhizobiales; family Xanthobacteraceae; genus Bradyrhizobium. The sequence continues at coordinate 2,870 of JAFAUV010000382.1, read as the reverse complement.
GACAACGCGGCCGATTCCTACATCCGCTCGATGAAGCGGGTGATCGAGGAGCAGGCGGCGGCCAAGCAAGCCGCGGCAAAGAAGGCGGGGAAGCCCAAATCCACGAAGACAAAGCCGGCGAAGCAGACCGGCCAGAAGGCCAAGAAGGCCAAGCAAAAGGGCTGACGTGGAATCCGTCTCTCCAGCGCCGCAGGCCCTCCATGACCGCATTCGTCGATCCCATCACGCGCTCCGTCGTCCAGCATCGGTTGAGCTCGATCGTGGCCGAGATGGGCGAGGCGATGCTGCGCACCTCCTATTCGCAGATACTCAATTCCAGCCGCGATTTCTCGCTCGCGATCTGCGACGTGCAGAGCCGGCTGATCGCGCAGGCCGATCACATCCCGGTCCATGTCGGCGCGCTGCCCTGGGCGACGCGTGCGGCGGAGGAGCGCTTCAAGGATGTCGCGCCGGGCGACGTGATCCTGATGAACGATCCCTATCATGGCGGCAGCCATCTGCCCGATGTCACCGTGTTCGTGCCGGTGTTCGATCGTGGCCGCCGGCTGTTCTGGACCATCGTGCGCGCGCATCAGAGCGATATCGGCGGCGCCACCCATGGCGCCTATAATCCGGATGCCACGGAGATCTGGCAGGAAGGCCTGCGCATTCCGCCGATCAAGCTTTACGAGGCCGGCAAGCTCCGCGACGACATCCTCGACATGATCGCGCTCAACGTGCGCAACGCCCATGATTTCCGCGGCGACCTCGCCGCCATGATCGGCGCGGCGCATCTCGGCGAGCGGCGCATGCAAAAGCTGTTTGCGGAGATGAGCGGACCGATCGTGGAAGCTGCCGTCGAGGCCGTGCTCGATGCCGCCGAAGCGCAGGCGCGCGCCGTGGTCGCGACCTGGAAGGACGGCGTCTTTTATGGCGAAGCCTTCCTCGATGACGATGGCCGCGGCAACAACGACATCCGCATTGCCGCGAAAGTCACCAAGCGCGGCAGCGATGTCGAGGTCGATCTCTCCGATTCCGATCCGCAGGTGGCGAGCTTTGTGAACTCCTCACATGCCAACATGCATGCTGCCATAGTGATGGCGTTCGCCTATCTGATCGATCCCGATACGCCGAAAAATTCCGGTGCGATACGGCCGCTGAAGGTCGTGGCGAAGCAGGGCACCATCGTCTGGGCCGATCCCGGCCGGCCGGTGACGCTCTGCACCAACCATCCCTCCAACGAGATCGTCGAGGCCATCATCAAGGCGCTGGCGGCTTCCTGCCCGGATCGTGTCATGGCCGGATGGGGCCGGCGTTTCCGCATCGCGGTGAAGGGCGAGAACCCGAAGACCGGACGCGGCTTCATCTGGCACCTGTTCCATGCGCGGCCGGGCGGCGGGGCATCGGCGAACGGCGACGGCTATTCGTCGATCGGCGAGTGGAATGCCGTGGGCGGATTGAAATTCGGCAGCGTCGAGGTCGCGGAAGCGCGTTTTCCGCTGCATTTCCGCAAGCACGAGTTTGCGCCCGACACCGGCGGCGATGGACAATATCGCGGCGGGCTCGGCGTTGCGCTCGAGCTCGTGTTCGAGACCGAAAAGCTCGCGCTCGGCAACACCGCGGGCGAGGGCGTCAGATATGGCTCTGCCGGCATGCTCGGCGGCGAGGACTCCACGCCGCATCGCTACCGCCTGCTGTCGGAGGGACGGTCGCCGCGCGAATTGCGCACCAAGGAGACCGGCATCGAGATCCGTCCCGGCGACTGCCTCGACGTCCGCTCCGCCGGCGGCGGGGGCTATGGGCCGCCGGCAAAACGCGCGCAGGCGGCGCGCGAGCGAGACCTGCTGCAAGGCCTGGTGACGTCAGCGGTGATGGTGAAATAGGCGATGCTGACGATTGGAATCGACGTCGGCGGCACCTTCACCGACCTCGTCGCCATCGATGCGTCGGGGCGAACGGTGTTCGCGAAATCGCCCTCGACGCCGCAGGATCAGTCGGTCGGCGTGATGGCGGGTCTGGATGAACTTGCGCGCCGGCTCGGTCTTTCCTGCGCGGAGATGCTGGCGCGGACGCAGCGGCTGGTGCACGGCACGACCGTTGCGACCAATGCGCTGCTTGAGCGCAAGGGGGCAAAAGTCGCACTGCTCACCACCGAAGGCCATCGCGACGTGCTCGAGATGCGCGAGGGATTGAAGAGCAATCGCTACGATCTGCGCACGCCGCCGCCCGAGCCACTGGTGCCGCGTGAATTGCGGTTCGGCGTGCGCGAACGGCTGAAGCCCGGCGGCGAAGTGCTGACGGCGCTCGATCCGGAGTCGCTCACGCAGGCCATCGCCGCCATCAAACGGTCCGGAGCCACGTCGGTTGCGATCTGTTTCCTGCATTCCTATCGCAACCCCGTCCACGAGCTCGCGGCGAGCGAACGGCTCGCAGGCGAATTGCCGGAGGTCAGCATCTCGCGCTCCTCCGATGTGCTGCCGCAGATCAAGGAATATGAGCGCGTCGCGACCACGGTCGTGAACGCCTATGTCCGGCCCATCGTGCGCCACTACCTGGAGCGGCTGGAGCAGCGGCTCGTCGAAGCCGGTTTCGAGGGCTCGCTCTTCATCATCCTTTCCCATGGCGGGATGGCACCGGTGGAGGAGGCCGCGCGGCTTGCAGCCGCTACCGTGCTGTCGGGGCCGGCGGGCGGCATGTCCGGCTGCCGGCGCTGCGCGGCGATGCTCGGCATTCCCGATCTCGTCGCCTTCGATATGGGCGGCACCTCGACCGACATTTCCCTGATTGCGGATGGCAGCGTGACGCTGTCGGCCGACGGCGGTCTCGCGGGCGAGCGCATCGCGCTGCGCAGCCTGGATATTTCCAGTATCGCCGCCGGCGGCGGCTCGATC
>JAFAUV010000369.1 GCA_019243075.1 Bradyrhizobium sp. | reverse complement strand
TACGTCGCAAAACGATCCGCAATCGTCCTTCCATTGCCGCAATCCATCTCAGCCTCCTCGACCGACGGAAAGCTCAACAAGCATCTGATTCCATGATCAAATCAAACGCGGCAAATTGACTCAGCTTAATGACTCAGTCGTACTAGCTGCGATAGGGGTGGGCAAAAGGCGCGCTGGCGCCGTGCCCACCGATGGAGTTCAATGCGCCTTGGTGGGCACGCCGTCGTTCCTGGAGCTACGGCGGACGCGGTCGTTTCGCCCAACTCACGAACTTCGCAGGTGGACCATGACTCTCCAACTCTTCGAACTGGTCGGTACCGACGCGGGCCGCCCGTTCAGCCCCTATTGCTGGCGGACGCGGATGGCGCTGGCGCATAAGGGGCTCGATCACGGCTCGATCCCGTGGCGTTTCACCGAGAAGGCGGTGATCGCGCCGCACGGCTCCGACAAGGTGCCGGTGCTGCTGCATGTCGACAAGGCCGTCGCCGATTCCTGGAAGATCGCGACCTATCTCGAAGATGCCTTTCCCGATTGTCCTTCGCTGTTCGGCGGCGAGGGCGGACGCGCCGCGATGAAGATGATCAATTCCTGGGGCGACATCGCCATCGTCGGCGGCATCTTCCCGTTGATCGTTGCCGACATCCCCTCCCATCTCGGTCCGCCCGACGCCGATTATTTCCGCACCTCGCGCGAGGCGCGTCTCGGCCGGAAGCTGGAGGAAGCCGCCGCCGAGCGCGACAAGGCCGTCGTCGCCTTTCGCCGCGCGCTGGAGCCGTTGCGCATGACGCTGCGCGCGCAGCCATTTCTCGGCGGCGCCGCGCCGAACTATGCCGACTATATCGTGTTCGGCGGCTTTCAATGGGCTCGCGTGGTGAGTTCGTTCAGGCTGCTGGCGGAAGACGATCCGATCTACGCCTGGCGCGAAAAGCTGCTCGATGCGTTCGACGGCCTCGCCCGCAAATCGCCGGGCTTTGCGGTCTAGCAATGTTGGACGCGCATATGGGTCGGCGATCAAAGGAATAAACAAAAAATAGCTTCCGCGAGCTGCGCGCCGTTGCGCCGTCTTCGTGGATTGTGCGGGGCCTTTCTCTCAGCCTATAAGCCAACGGCCGAACCGGCGATTGGATGGAGAGAGAGCGTTGTTGCGTCGGAAATCGATTTGTGGCGGCGTTGCCGTCTGGCTGTGTCTTGCGGGTGCGTCTGCCGTGCTGGCGCAAACCGCGTCGCCGGACGATGCGATGCTCAACAAGGGACCGCCGAGCTGGGATGCCAATCACGACGGCGTCTACACCTGCGATGAATGGAAGGCCTATATGGACCGCCTGTTCAAGTCGGCCGACCGCAACCATGACGGCAAGCTCGATCCGAGCGAGTTCGCGACGGTGCAGAAGGCCGATGCAACCCTGGCCGATGCGGATTTCGGCTATTTCGACGAGAACCAGGATGACAAGATCACGCGCAGCGAGTTCGTCGAGAAGCAGAGCCCTTTCATCCTGCGCTTCGATGCCAATGGCGACTGCGCGTCACCCAGGACGAGATCAAGGCCGGGCTTGCGCCGAAAGGCCCGCAAGGACCGGCCGAGCGGCCGCGTGATCGGTTTCACTGACCCCGCGACAGCTCACGCGCCGCGGTAGTTCGGCGCGCGGCGCTGCCTCCAGGCAGCGAGGCCTTCGCCGAGATCGTGGCTCGGCACAAGCGCGGCAAACTGCTCGCTTTCGACGAGCAGTCCTTCGGCGATCGCCATGTTCAGCCCGCGCGTCACCGCGGTGATGACGGCGCCTACCGCAAGCGGCGAGTGGCGGACGACGCGCTGCGCGAGTTGTCGCGCGGCTGGCAGCAGCTCGTGATGCGGCACGATGGCGTTGATCAGCCCGATCTCGAGTGCGCGCTGCGGCGGGAAGGGATCGCCGGTCAGGAGAAATTCCAGCGCGCGCTTGCGGCCGACGAGCCGCGGCAGCCGCTGCGTGCCGCCGAAGGTCGGCGGCATGCCGAGATTGATCTCCGGCTTGCCGAAGCTGGCGCGCTCGCTGGCGATGGCCAGATGCACGGCTTCAGTGATCTCGCAGCCGCCGCCGAAGGCGAGCCCGTTGACGGCAGCGATCACCGGCTTCATGAAGGTTTCCAGCCGCGCAGTCATCGCTTGCCCGCGCCGGACGAAATCGCGGACGGCAATGCTGGTGCCGCGCGACACGCTCTCCGAAAATTCGTGAATGTCGGCGCCGGCGGAAAAGGCGCGCTCACCGGCGCCGGTCAGGATGACCGCGCGAACGCCGCGGTCGACCTCGACCGCATCGAGCGCGGCCATCAGGCGATCGATCAGCTCATAGCTCAGCGCATTCAGCCGCTCCGGGCGGTTCAGCGTGAGCAGCGCGATTTCTTCCTTGACGTCGAGCAGGATGGGGTCGGACATCGTGGCCTCCGGTGCGGAGCGCATGCTAGGCCGAAAGGCGCGTTGAGTATATTCACTGGTTAGTATACATGCAGACCATGACCGACATTCCGAGGGCCACCCGCGAGCGTATCATCTCGGCCGCCAGCAAGCTGTTCTACAGCGAGGGCATCCGTGCCGTAAGCGTCGATGCGGTGGCCGAGAAGGCCGGGCTCACCAAGCGCACGCTGTATTACCACTTCCGCAGCAAGGACGATCTGGTTGCGGCCTATCTCGGTGCGCGCGACCAGCCGAACCTGTCGCTGTTCAGGCGCTGGTTCGAGGAGGCCGATGGCGGCTTGCCGGCCAAGGTGCGGGCGATCTTCAACCGGCTTGCCCGCAACGCCTCACATCCGAAATGGAAGGGCTGCGGCTTCCTGCGCACCTCCGCCGAGCTCGCCAATCTGCCTGGCCATCCCGCGATCAAGATCGGCGTCGCGCACAAGAAGAAGTTCGAGGCCTGGCTGCGCGCGACCTTCGAGGAGGCGGGCGTCACCACCGCCGCGCCGCTCGCGCGGCAAATCCTGCTGCTGCTCGACGGCTCCTTCGCGGTCGTGCAGTTGCATCGCGATCCCACTTACATGGAGACCGCGGGCGAAGCGGCGTTTTCGCTGGTTGGCGCGGCGATGAAGGCAGGGCCGAAGAGCGGGCAGCGCAAACGCTAACTCGACGCCATTTGGATCACATTACGTTCGCGTGTCTTGTGCCGCCGCTTTCCGCAAGCATGCCGGGCACAGGCAATCCACGCCTTCAGCGGGCATCGGCAGACGGAAGTCTTCGTCCTTGCACCAGCATGACCCGGCTGGATCGCAGTCGAACGTATTGCCGCATCGGGAACAAACGAGGCGGCGGAGCGTCGGGCTTTCTGTCCGATTTGTCATGAATGTAAGCGGAAAACCCCAGTGTTTTCATGCCGGGTTCATCCCGAACGGCGCTATAGTCTCGCACGACTAAAGCGCAACGGGGAACACCGCCAAGCCACCCCGAAGGGGAATACCAGATGGCCCGCGATTTTAGAAATGCGCTGGTGGCGCTCAATCGGTTCGGCTTCGGCGCCCGCGGCGGCGCGTCCGGCGATCTCATCAGCGCGGCCTCCGATCCGCGCGGCTTCGTCAAGGCCGATCTGGGCCGGCCTGGCGTGACGCTGCTCGAAGTGCCGGGATTGCAGCCGACGCCGGAGCTTGCGAAAGCGGTGTTCGAATTCCAGTTCGAGCAGAAGCAGGCGCGCGAAGCCGCGAAATCCGCTACGACCGGCGCCGCGACCGAAGCTCCGCCGCAACCGGGCGCGCCCGATGCCGGAGCACAGCGGCGCGGCCTGTCGCTGGCGAACATCGCGCAGGACATCTCGCCCAAGGATCAGCCGGTTCAGCCCGCGGCAAATAACGCCGCGCCGATGGAGACGATGCAGCCCAACGCCGCGCCGCAGCTCAACCCACCGAAGCCGGCGCCGCCGCTCAATGTGATCCAGAAGACGTTCCGCGCCGAGGCGTTGGCTCGGTTTCAGCGCGCGAGCCTCGCCGAATGCGGCTTCGCCGAGCGGCTGGTCGTGTTCTGGTCCAATCATTTCTGCATCTCCGCCAACAAGGGGGGCCTTGCGCGGATGTGGGCCGGCTCGTTCGAGCGCGAGGCGATCAGGCCGCATGTGTTCGGCCGCTTCGCCGAGATGCTGAAGGCGGTCGAGCAGCATCCGGCGATGCTGTTCTTCCTCGACAATCAGCAATCGTTGGGGCCGGATTCGCGCGCCGGCATTAACCGCCAGCGCGGGCTCAACGAAAATCTCGCGCGCGAGATCATGGAGCTGCATACGTTGGGCGTGAACGGCGGCTACAGCCAGGACGACGTGACGTCGCTGGCGCGCGTCATCACGGGCTGGACCTATGCCGGCAGGCAAGGCCAGTTGGGTCAGCCCGGCAGCTTCGTGTTCAACGCCAATGCGCATGAGCCGGGGGCCGAGCGCGTGCTCGGCAAAGTCTACGATGCGGCCGGCCTCGCGCAGGGCGAGGCGGTGCTGGCAGACATCGCGCGCCATCCCTCGACCGCGAAGTTCATCGCCACCAAATTCGCCCGTCACTTTGTCGCCGACGATCCGCCGCCGGCGCTGGTGGCGCGGTTGCAGGACGTCTTCACCCGCACCGACGGCGATCTGCGCCTGCTCGCGAATGCGCTGGTCGATTCCGATGAAGCCTGGGCCGCGCCGCTGTCGAAGATGCGATCGCCCTACGAATATCTGGTCGCGACCGGCCGCATCCTCTCGCGCGTGCCCGAGGAGCCCGGCCGCTATCTCGGCGGCCTCAATCTGTTGGGCCAGCCCTTGTGGTCGCCCGCAGGTCCGAACGGCTTTCCCGATACCAACGCCGCCTGGGCCGCGCCCGAGGGCATGAAGCTGCGTCTCGATATCGCCGCGCAGATAGCGGCGAAGCTGCCGGACGCCGTCGATCCGCGCGAACTGCTCGAGCTCGCCGCGGCAGATGCGGCCTCGGACGACACGCGTCGCACCATCGAGCGCGCCGAATCGCGCCAACAGGCGATGGCGCTGCTGTTGATGTCGCCGGAATTTCAGAGGAGATGACGATGGATTGCTGCGAAGCCTATGCCTCCCTCGTGACGTCGCGCCGCGCGCTCTTGCTCGGTGGCGCCTCCTTTGCCGCCTGGGCCTATGTGCCGAAATTCGCCCGCGCGACCGAGGCCCGCGACCCGCGTCTCGTCGTCATGATCCTGCGCGGCGCACTCGACGGCCTTGCCACCGTGGCGCCGATCGGCGATCCCGACTACGCTGCGCTTCATGGCTCGATCGCGCTGACCTCGGGCGGGCCGCATCCGGCCGTGATGCTGGATTCCTTCTTTGGCTTGCATCCGGCGATGCCGCAATTTGCGCGGCTGTATGCGAACAGGCAGGCCGCGGTGATCCACGCGGTGTCGACGCCCTATCGCGATCGCTCGCACTTTGACGGGCAGGATGTGCTGGAGAGCGGCTATCCCGGTCCCGGCCGGGTGCAATCCGGCTGGCTCAACCGGGCGCTGGAAGCGCTGCCGCGCGGCGAGCGCGTCGCAAACGCGCTCGCGGTCGGGCCGACGACGCCGCTGGTGCTGCGCGGCGCGGCGCCGACCGTCGGATGGGCGCCGGTGGCGTTGCCGCAGGCCGATGACGACACCGCAATGCGACTGGTCGAGCTGTATCGCCACCGCGATCCGGCGCTGGCGACCGCGCTCGCGCACGGCTTGCAACTGGAGAAGGCGGCCGCCGGAGACGACATGAAGCCGCAGCCCGGCGGCAACGCCGTCACCGCGATGCGCAACGTCGCGCGCGGCGCCGCCAAGCTGATGGTCGCCGACGACGGCCCGCGCATCGCCGCGCTCGCTTTCGACGGCTGGGACACGCATGCCAATGAGGGCGGCCCGGTCGGGCGCCTTGCATTGTTGTTGTCCGGCCTCGACGGCGCGTTTGCGGAATTCGAGAGCGGGCTCGGCGATCGCTGGCGCGACACGGCCATCGTCGTCGCCACCGAGTTCGGCCGCACCGCGCATATCAACGGCACCGAAGGCACCGATCACGGCACCGGGACCATCGCGCTGCTCGCCGGCGGCGCGATCAAGGGCGGTCGGGTGATTTCGGACTGGCCCTCGCTGAAGCATGCCAGCCTGTACCAGGGCCGCGACCTCGCCCCGACCACCGACCTGCGCAGCGTGATCAAGGGCGTGCTCGCCGATCATCTCGGCATCAACGAGCGTGTGCTGGCCACGACGGTGTTCCCGGACAGCGCCGCGGCAAGGCCGATGAAGGGACTGATCGCTTGATATTCAATAATGGTGCAAGCGGATAGAGCCCCTCACCCCGACGCTGTCCCCGCGAAGAGCGGGCTGAGGGAGGGCGAGGGCAGTGCATTACTTCGTGATCTCATCGATCTCCGCCATCTCCTCCGCACTCAGTTTCCACGCGATCGCTTTCACGTTTTGCTCGACCTGCTCGACACGGGTGGCGCCGGCGATCACGCTTGAGACCTGCGGCCTTGCCGCGAGCCAGGAGAAGGCGAGTTCGAGCATGGAATGGCCGCGTGCCTGCGCGAAGGCCTGCAGCTTCTCGACGATCGCCTCGTTGCGTGGCGTGACGTAGCGGTCGCGCAGCCGCGCCACCTTGCCGAAGCGCGTGTCGGCCGGTGCGGCCTCGCCGCGCCTGTACTTGCCGGTCAGAAGGCCGCTGGCGAGCGGGAAGAACGGCAACAGCCCGAGGTCATATTCCGCCGCGGCCGGCAACAGCTCCTTCTCTATGTCGCGCACGACGAGAGAGTATTCGTCCTGGCAGGAGACGAAGCGGCCGACATTGATCGCGCGCGCGACATATTCGGCTTCGGCGACGCGCCAGGCCGGGAAATTCGAATTGCCGATGTAGCGGACCTTGCCCTGACGCACGAGATCGTCGAGCGCGCGAAGCGTCTCCTCGATCGGCGTCAGCGGATCGTAGTCATGCTGCTGGTACAGATCGATGTAGTCGGTCTTCAGCCGCTTCAGGCTCGCTTCGACCGCATTCATGATGTAGCGCCGCGAGGCGCCCTGCTTGGTGCCGTCGGCTGCCATCGGCTTGGAATATTTGGTCGCGAGCACGATGTCCTTGCGGCGGTCACCGAGCACCGCGCCGAGCACGCTCTCCGAGCCGCCCATGTCGGAATAGATGTCGGCGGTGTCGAACAGCGTGATGCCGAGATCCAGCGCCTTGTGGATCACCTTGCGCGAACCTTCCAGGTCGACGCGCTGGCCGAAATTGTTGCAGCCCAAACCGACCGCGGAAACGCGTAAGCCCGAGCCGCCGAGATTGCGAATTTGCATGGAAAATCCTGTGGGACCGAAGGAGCGCACATTGTGGCGCGCGCATCGGCGCGCTTCAAGGTGGTGCTGGCGGCTTCGCGCATGCCGGACCGGGGGAAAAAGCCTTGCGCCACAAGGAGCCGCGGAGAGCGAGGGCCGCAACAAGGGGGACCAAAAAAGTGCGGCCCCGGTCAGACGCGGCGACTGACGGGGACCGCTGGGGCGCTTGATCTGTGACGGGGGCCTGATCAGACGCCGCCGTAGCCTAACCCCGCTTTGTTACGCGGCGGTGACAGCCAGACTTATCCACAGGGCCCCATGGTTCGCGACGGCGCCGATGCGCCTCTCACCATGAGGGATCGAGACGGATTACTCTGCGGCGCGCAGGGCGTGGGTGAGGCCGCGATCGCCGCCGCGCAGCGATCGATAATATTCGGCCGCGGTGGGATCGTCGGTGTGGCGGACGAGGTCGGTGACCGGCGTGTAGCTCAGCATGCGTCCGCCGTCGGGCAGCGCGGCGCAGGAGAAGCGCAGCACCTTGCCGTCCTTGAGCTTGATGGTGATCGGCGTGGAGTCGCCCGATCGCATCATCTCCATGCGGCGGGCGATGAAGGTGTTCAATTCGTCGGCCGGCATCTCGTAGGCGCCGGTGTCGCGGCCGTGATACATCAGCGCAATGAAGGGCGGCTTGGAGTTCGCCTTGTCGTCGGGCAGCGCGAAATAGTCGCGGAAGGCGCGGTTGATGAACTCGGCGCGGGTGTCGGGATTGAGCAGGACGATGCCGATGTCGACTTGATCGAGCGCGGCCGACAGCCGCTCGGCCGTGGCATGGTGCTGCCGCTCGAGCGCGAACGCGTCCATCATCCATTGCCGCAACAGCCCGGTGATGGCCGCGGTGCCGCCCGCGGTGACCGCCAGCATGGCAAGCCGGACCAGGTCAGCATCGTCGTAGCCCGGTGCGGCGCGGTGATCGAGAAAGAAGAACGCGGAGCCGGTGATCGCGATCGCCGCGCTGATCACGGCCGAGCCGAGGCCGCTCAGCGATCCCGCAAAGGCGACGATGCAGACCAGCAGCGGCGCCGGATTTGGGAAGCTGAAGACGCGACCATCGACCAGCACGGCGCCGAGCACGGTCGCCGCCGCGAGCGCCGGTCCTGCGATTGCACGCCAATCGAACTGCATGCCGTTTCCTGTCTTACGCCTTGGTGCCTGCGCGGTGGTCAATGCGTGGAGCGCGAGCGATCGCTGCATCCACGGCGAAGTTTCGCGCTGGGTGCTTAAGACAAGATTGAACGGGCCGGTTCAGCTTTCAGCTTTGTTGGATCAAATATTCGCGCCGCACGCGCGCTCGCCCGTGCAGGCGGCGTCAATGGAGTGCGGGAACGCCTTGCGCGGAGGCGCCTAGATCGGCATCGCCGTGCAGGCCCGGATCGACAGCACCGTCAGCGTGACGACGAGGCACAGCGAAAACGCGCCAAAGGCGAGCGAGGCCACGACGGCGTCGATCAGCCGGGGCGAGGCAACAGGAACGTCATGGCCGCCAAAACCGGCGGCGCCTTGTGACGGTGTCATGGTCGGGGGTCCCTAACGAGGCCGCGGACGAATCACCCGCAGCACGAGGAAACTCGCAGCACGTGCCGGCAATATTGCGGCAGTTTCTCCGCCGATTCGCCGCAAGCGTTAACGATCGTTAACCATTGGCTTTTTGCAGCCACGAGGGTCGGGGGTTACGCGCCCGCGGCGATGCTTGCGGAATCGACCTCGTCCGGGCGCCAATCCATGGAGACGAAGCCTGGCGTGTCCTCAACGCGCTTCAGCCAGGCCCGGATCGCCGGGAAGGTATCAAGCTCGAAATCGCAGCGCTCGGCGACATGGGTGTAGCCATAGAGCGCGATGTCGGCGATGGTGAGCTGGCGCGCGGCAAAATAGTCGTGGGTCTTGAGATGATTTTCCATCACCTGCAGCGCCGCGTAGCCGCGCTCCATCCAGTCTTCCAGCGCATGCGTCTGCAGCACGCGGCCGCCCTTCACCAGCGCCAGCCAGAAATAGGCCGCGCCGATATTGGGCTCGAGCGCATGCTGCTCGAAGAACATCCATTGCAGCGCTTCGGCGCGCTCGATGCGCGACTCCGGCGACAGCGACGTGCCGAGCGCGACAAACCAGAGGATGGCATTGGATTCGGCGAGATAACGTCCACCCTCGATCTCGAGCAGCGGCACCTGGCCGCTCGGATTCTTGGCGAGGAAATCCGGCGTGCGGCTTTCGCCGCGCAGAATGTCGATCTCGATCGCCTGATACGGCGTGTTCAGCAATGCCAGCGCAAGGCGGACCTTGTAGCTGTTGCCGGAGCGCTGCATCGAGTAGAGCGTAAGCATCCTGATCCTACCGCCGATCTTGCCGACTTGAGCTTGCAGCTTCGTGCGCGCCGCT
>JAFAUV010000272.1 GCA_019243075.1 Bradyrhizobium sp. | reverse complement strand
CCAACAGATTGCGATAGAGCATGGTGGTCGGCTTCAACAGCGATTCCGACAGCGACAGCGCCGGCAGTTCGACCGGCAACCCGCCCGCCATCAGGATGCCGCGCTTGACGTCGTCGACGCGGCTCTTGAAATGCATGTGGCAGGGCTGCGCTTCCGACCAGGTGTTGAGGATCGCGATCAGCGGGCGGTCCTTCCACTCCTTCGGTGAATAGCCCATCTGCATCGCCCGGGAGCGATGGCCGAACGCGCGCAGATCTTCGGGCGCGAACCAGCGCGCGCTGCGCAAGGTTTCCGGTGTTTTCTTTGTTTTGCTCGTCATATCCACCACCCTGATCAACCGGAGCAGGTCATGTCACAGGCCGCTGCGGCCGGGCAACCCCCGGCGTCACATCTTCCGTCTGCACCCCAGCATGCATATGCTTGCCGCACCGATCGCCTTTACCCACATGGCCGCAGCGGTAAAATGGGAAGCGCTTGCAGGAGGCGTCGAATTCGGCGCATGGTTTGCAACCTGCCGTTGCTGTCGAATTCCGCGTCAGGTTGGGGGAAGGGCCTTGGCGAAAATTCTGGTGGTCGACGACGATCCTGCCGTTCAAATGACGATCCGCCTGCTGTTGGAACGAGCCGGGCATGTCGTGGTGGCTGCCGACGATGGCGAGACGGGACTCTCAACGTTCGAGAGCGAGAATTTCGATCTCCTGTTTCTCGACATTTTCATGCCGGGAATGGATGGCATCGAGGCCATGCGGCAGATACACCGGCAATGGCCGACGATCCCGATCATCGTGATCTCCGGCCGGCCGCTGGAGCCGGAAGCAACCGGGGAACCGGATTTTCTGATGATGGCGATCAAGATCGGAGCCGTCTCGAGCCTGCCAAAGCCGTTCAAGCCGGCCGTCCTGTTGGATATGGTCGAACGGTGCCTCAACGCGCGGAATCGCAATGCTGCATCGGGCCGCTGACGCTGACCATATTTCGCCTATTGTGCCGGAGAATGCCGCGGCCGACGCCGGGACCCTGCGCGGGCTGACCCTGACCACGCGGCTTGCGGCCGCCATGATGCTGGTTGCGATCACGGTGCTCGCGGTCGGCTATCTCAGCTATCGCAACCTCGAACAGATCCTGCTGCCAAGGGTGCTCGACCGCATCGAGACCCATTCGAAGCTGAAGGCGAGCGAGCTGCAATCCTACGTCCGCGGCGCGCGGGCCGATGTCGCCACCTTCAGCTCGGACGCGGCCGCGCACGGCATGGTCATGGCCCGGTTCAATGATGGGGTCGATCCGGTCGATCACATGACCTATGCGGCGTGGCGAGCGCATCTCGAGCGGCGGATCGCCGCCGACCTCGCCGCCAAGCCGGCCTATTCACAGTTCCGTTTCATCGGCGTCGAAGACGGCGGCCGCGAGCTGTTGCGCGTCGACCGCTCGGGCCCGGCAGGCGCGATCCGCATCGTGCCGGACGCGGAGCTGCAGCAACAAGGCAATCGATCCTATTTCGCGGACACGATTCGCCTGGCGGCCGGAGACATCTATGTCTCCCCGGTCGATCTCGATCAAAACAGCAGGTCGATCCCGACCCTGCGGGTCGCCGCGCCGGTCTATGCGCCGGACGGCAAGCCCTTCGGCATCGTCATCATCAATGTCGACATGGGGCCCGCCTTCGAGCGCCTGCGCAAGCCGATGCACCCGGGCGAGCATGTCTATGTCGTCGACGGCGAGGGCAATTATCTGGTGCATCCCGACCGGAGCCGCGAATTCGGCTCGCAGCTGGGCAAGCCGACCAGCTGGCAGGCCGAATTTCCTTATTTCGCCCCGCTCATGGGAACAACCGAGGGAGGCGCCGACATCGTCGACGACGCCAGCGGCAGGCCCGGCGGCGCGGCGCTGGCACCTGTGCTGCTCGCCGGCAAGCAATGGCTTGGCGTCATCGAGACCGTGCCGAACACGGTCTTCATCGCGCCGGCGATGGCGATCCGCAACACCTCGCTCATTGTCGGCGTGGTCGCGGTGCTGTGCGCGGCGGGGCTGGCACTCGTCCTCGCCCGTTCACTGACCGGACCGATCCTGCGGTTGACGGCAGCGGTCCAGCGCATCGGCGATCCCGACGCCGTCGCCATTCCCGTCGAGGCCGCCGGCGAGACCGGCGTGCTGGCGCGGGCCTTTGCACACGCCATCGACGAAGCCAACGCCAAAGCCGCGGCGCTCGAGGAGCGGCGCCGCATCTTCGAGACATCGCAGGACCTGATCCTGATCAGCGATCCCACAGGCACGCTGGTTCAGGTCAGTCCGAGTGCGGAGACGATCCTCGGCTACCGGCCCGAGGAGATGATCGGCCGCAACGGCATCGAGTTCATCCATCCCGACGATCTCGATCAGGCCCGCGAGGAAATGCGCGCCGCGCGCCGCGGAATGAAGCTCAACAACGCCGACTCGCGCTACATCCACAAGGACGGGCGTGCCGTGACGCTGTCCTGGATGGGGGCATGGTCGGAGCCGGTGAAGCGGCATTTCTTCGTCGGCCGCGACATGACGGAGAGCCGGCACGCGCAGGAGACGTTGCGTGAAAGCGAGCAGCTCGCGCGCAACATCATCGAGACCTCGCTCGACGCCTTCGTTCAGATGGACGAGAGCGGCCGCATTCTGAACTGGAATTCGCAGGCGGAGCGGATTTTCGGCTGGCCGCGCGCCGATGCGCTTGGACAGAACGTATTCGCCCTGATGGGCCAACGAGACGGGCGCGGGCCCCTGAAGCTGGCGCTCGAGGAGTTTCTGCGTTCCGGGCGAACTCAGGTGGCGATGCCACGTCGGCAAGCGCGGATCAGGCGGCGGGACGGAAGCGAGTTTACGGCGGAGTTGAGCGTCACGGCGCTAAAAACGCGCAACGGCTTTGTGTTCAACGGCTTCGTCCGCGACCTCACCGACAAGATCGCCGCCGAGGAACGGATTCGGCAGTCGGAGAAGATGGAGGCGATCGGCCAGCTCACCGGCGGCATCGCCCACGACTTCAACAACATCCTGACCGTCATCACCGGCACGATCGAGATTCTCGCGGACGCGGTGGCGAAGGAGCCGCGGCTTGCGGCGATCACCAAGATGATCGACGAGGCGGCGGCCCGCGGCTCCGACCTGACCCAGCATCTGCTCGCCTTCGCGCGCCGGCAGCCGCTGCAGCCGCGCGAGACCGACATCAACCTCTTGATCCTGGACACCGCGAAATTGCTGCGGCCGACCCTGGGCGAGCACATCGAGATCACGTCGACCTTCAGGGACGACGTCTGCACCGCCATGGTCGATCCCAACCAGCTCGCCACCGCCATCATCAACCTGGCGCTGAACTCGCGCGATGCCATGCCGGGTGGCGGCAAGCTCATCCTGGAAACCGGCCTCGTCCATCTCGACGAGAGCTATGCGAGCATGAACGAGGAGGTCCGCCCCGGTCGCTATGCCATGATCGCGGTGAGCGACACCGGCTATGGCATTCCCGCCAGTATCCTGGACCGCGTGTTCGATCCGTTCTTCACCTCGAAGGGACCGGGCAAAGGGACGGGCCTCGGTCTTTCCATGGTCTACGGCTTCATCAAGCAGTCGGCCGGCCACATCAAGGTCTACAGCGAAGAGGGCCAGGGCACGACGATCCGCATGTACCTGCCCCCGGGCACCGTGGCCGCCTCGCTGCCTGAACCCGCTTCCGAGGCCGAGCACAGCGGCGGACACGAGACCATCCTGGTGGTCGAGGACGATCGCCTGGTGCGGGAATATGTGCTGACGCAGCTGCGCTCGCTCGGCTATGTCACGCTGGCGGCCGCCAACGCCGCCGAGGCGCTCGCGCTGCTCGACCAGGACCAGCCGTTCGATTTGCTGTTCACCGACGTGATCATGCCCGGCCCGATGAACGGCCGTCGGCTGGCCGACACGATCCTGCAGCGCCGGCCGGACCTCAAGGTGCTGTTCACCTCAGGCTACACCGAGAACGCCATCATTCATCATGGCCGGCTCGATTCCGGCGTGCTGCTGCTCGCAAAACCCTATCGAAAGTCCGATCTCGCCCGGATGATCCGCAAGGCGCTGGATGGTTAGAGCCGCGGCGTCCGGGGTCTACCTGCCCCTTTGTCCGCCCCGTCGAGGAGAGGTCAACGGAGCAAGCGGACAAGTCATCAGCCCATCTGGCAGCGCCGCATCGCGCGGGAAAAGCTCAGGACGCGCGCTGCGCGGTCATCACGATCCGCACCAGATCGGCGGCATTCTTCGCGCCCAGTTTCTTCATGATGTTGGCGCGGTGATCCTCGATGGTGCGCGGTGAGATGCCGAGCGTACGGCCGGCCTCCTTGTTGGAGGCTCCGGCGGTAAATTGCTCCAGCACCTCGCGCTCGCGGCGCGTCAGGGGTTCGCGACCCGGAAAATGCAGCGAGGCGATGTTCGAGTTCTGCGCCTGCCGGCGGGCATAGGCGCCGATCGCCTCGTCGAGCCGCGCCACGATCTCGCTGCCGCGGAACGGCTTTTCGA
The DNA here is from genome assembly GCA_019243075.1 of Bradyrhizobium sp. GTDB lineage: Bacteria > Pseudomonadota > Alphaproteobacteria > Rhizobiales > Xanthobacteraceae > Bradyrhizobium. The sequence goes on along the minus strand of JAFAUV010000272.1, from coordinate 2,671 downwards.
TGAAGTCCAGCGCGCCGCTCTTGATGGCGTTGACCGCCATCGCAATGTCGCCCTGTCCCGAGATCATGAAGATCGGCGCGGGATAGTCCTCGCCATGCAGCTCCTTCAGAATGTCGAGGCCGCTTTTTCCGGGAATGTGAACATCGAGCAGGATGGCTGCAGGCGTGCGTCCCCGGGCGACCGACAGCAACGCGGCACCATCGGCAAAACAGATCACCTCGTAACCGCCTGCCGAGAGCACCATCGACAGGGTGTCGCGAACGGCTGGGTCGTCGTCGACCACGAAGATTTCGCCGCGGGGCGCTGCTTTATCAGCCATGTGGCATCGTCCTAGCCATTGAATCGTGACGCACACTCGCCAAAACGGTAGCATGTTCGGCGCAGAATCCTCCCGTATTTGTACGGGACACGGACTTAACCCACAAGTAGCGCCGTACCGCCTAGGGTTGCCCGCAAGGGAGAACAACCATGCAGCACGCGGCAGACGGCATCGACGCTTTCGAGGGTCAGGGTGACAATTTGGCCGCCATCGTCTCCGATCTGATCGCCCTCGTTGGGCAGGTCGAGACCGGCATCGATCTGATCGAAAGCGCGATTGCGCGCGCGATCGACCATGGCGATCACGAAAGTTCGGATGTCATCGTGCTGGACGATCTCACGCCGCAATACCTCAAGGCTTCGACGGCGCTCGGCATCTGCAGGGGGAACCTCGATGTCGCGTTGCAATGCCTGCTCGAGGCGGGAGTATCCGCGCAACGGCCCGTCTGTTCGGCCCGCACCGGGACGCAGCCTGCTTTTTGCATCGCAAGATAATCAGCAGCGCGAAAGCGGCGCGGCGACGAGCGCGGCGACGTTTCTCCGGCTCAGGCGCTGACCGCGTCGTAATTGGGCCCGCCGCGTCTCTTCTTGTTCTTGCCCTTGAGGAACTGGATGTCCATCTCGGTGCCGTTCACGCGCACCAGTTCGCAGCGGCGATAGGCAAGGCCCGTCGACGACAGCAGCAGGAAGAACTCCTTGAGATTGAGCCCCTGGATCGAACCCTCCACGGTCAGGATCGCGTCATTGTCGGAGATGGCGTTGAGCTGGCAATCCCGCCGCCAGGTGCCATCGATGGCCATGATGCACACATCATAGCCGCGGCTGAAGGTGACGCGATCGAGGCCTTTGCTTTCCTCTGACATCGGCTCAGCCTCCGGCCGCGATGGCGAGCTTTGGTGCGGCGGCGTGAGCCGGCGGCCGCGCCAGGCGCGCATCGTTCGGCTGATAGAGACCGCGCCGATCGGCGATCGGCTTGAACGCTTCGGTCAACCCCACCACGGTCTCGGCCGCGCCAAGCACCAGGAAGCCGTCGGGCTCCATGGTCCTGGCAAGACGGCCGAAGATGTTGGACTTGGTGTCCTGGTCGAAATAGATCAGCACGTTGCGGCAGAAGATCACATCGAAATTGCCGAGGCCTGCAAAATCGTGCAGCAGGTTGAGCTGGCGATGCTGCACCATGGCGCGGATGTCGGGATTGATCTGCCAGAGCTCGCCGATCTGCTTGAAATATTTTACCAGCATCTGGATCGGCAGCCCGCGCTGAACCTCGAATTGGCTGTAGATGCCGCTCCTGGATTTCTCCAGCACTTCCTGCGACAGGTCGGTTGCGAGGATTTCGACGCGCCATCCGGACAACGCCGCGCCGATTTCCTTGAGACACATCGCCAGCGAATAGGGTTCCTGGCCGGTCGAGCCGGCAGCGCACCAGATCCGCAGGCTCTTGCGTGCGGCGCGCGCCTTCAGCATCGCCGGCATGATGGTGTCGCGGAAATGATCGAATGGAACCTTGTCGCGGAAGAAGAAGGTTTCGTTGGTGGTCATCGCCTCGACCACCTGGGTGATCAAGGCGGCCGATCCGCCCTTCATCTTCTGCACGAGATCGCCGATGCCGGACAGGCCAGCCTTTCGCGCGAGCGGAAGCAGGCGGCTTTCGATCAGATATTGCTTGTCCGTGGACAGGTCGAGACCGGACTGGTCGCGGAGCAGTTTACGCAGATACTCATAATCGGGCGGGGTCACAGCGGGCCTCTCAAACGCAAGACTGGAAGGATCAGACGGATTCAGGTGAGGATGGCTTCGACCAACCCGACTTCCTGGAACTTCGCCGCCACGATGTCCTTGTCGAACGGCTTCATGATGTATTCGTTGGCGCCGGCTTCGAGCGCGCGGGCGATGTGATCCATGCCGTTTTCGGTGGTGCAGAACACCACCTTGGGCGCATCGCCGCCGGGCATGCGGCGCAATTGGCAGATGAACTCGAAGCCATCCATGACCGGCATGTTCCAGTCGAGCAGGATGGCGTCCGGGAAGGACCGCCTGCAGGCCTCCAGCGCCTTCGAGCCGTCTTCCGCCTCGATCACCCGGAAGTTCATTTGCTCGACGATGCGCCGCGCGATCTTGCGCACCACACCGGAGTCGTCGACAACAAGGCATGTCTTCATTGCGGTGGTCTCCCTGATAAACCGTCGCGGCTGTCAGGCCGCGAGCGCAGTCGCCCTGGTTGCGAGTTCAAGCACGCGATCGACATCGAGGACGACCATGAGCTGGCCGTCGAGGCGGTGGACGCCGCCGGCGAGCTTGGCCATGCGGGGATCGAGGTTGACGGGGTTGTCCTCCTTGCCGTCCTCTGGCA
>JAFAUV010000184.1 GCA_019243075.1 Bradyrhizobium sp. | reverse complement strand
GTGCGTTCTTTCCATCCATTTGCACGCAAAGGCTAGCGGGTGCGTTCGTGCACCGGCATTCCCTGCGCCCTCTGAATTCTCGAGGGCAACGACGATGCAAGCCTCGGGCAGATCGTGCCGCGGGAACGCGAACGCTCGCCTCAGCTCAGCAAGAACGATCGGGCGGGCAAAGCGAAGCGTGCCCATCGTATGTCGGCAGGCTCTCGTGGGAACGGTGCGCAAGCCCGCAGCTTCGCTCGTGGCGAATAGCGTGCTTGTGTTCGCTTTGCCCACCCTGCGCAGCGCGGCTGCAGGTGCTGTTTGACATTCGAATCGGATTTGCAAATGCCGCCTTACGCCAGCGTCCATTCCTCGGCGCTGGCACCGGCAAGCGCGCGGACGCGGGCGTCGTCGGCGGCGAGTTCGCCCGCGGAGCCGGAATGGACCACGATGCCGTCGTCGAGCACATAGGCGTCGTCGGCGATCTCGAGACTCATCCGCGCATTCTGCTCGACCAGCAGCACGGAAATGCCTTCGGCCTTCATCTGCTGCACGATCCGGAATACTTCCTGCACGATCAGCGGCGCCAGCCCCTGGCTGGGCTCATCGAGGATCAACAGCCGCGGATTGACCAGAAGCGCCCGCGCGATCGACAGCATCTCCTGCTCGCCGCCGGAGAGCTGGCGGCCGCGGTTCTGCTTGCGCTCTTCCAGCCGCGGGAACAGCTTGAAAATGCGCTCGATGGTCCAGGGGCCGGGGCGCTCCAGCGGCACCTTGAGGTTTTCCTCGACGCTGAGATTGGCGAAGATGCGCCGGCCCTCCGGCACGTAGCCGACGCCGAGCGAAGCGATGCGGAAGGTCGGCCAACGCGTGGTGTCCCGGCCGAAAATCGTGATACGGCCTTCGCGCGCCGGCGTCAGCCCCATCAGGCTGCGCATCGTCGTGGTCTTGCCGGCGCCGTTGCGGCCGAGCAGGGCCGTGATCTTTCCCTCGGCGACGGAAAGGCTCACGCCATGCAGAATATGGCTCTTGCCGTAATAGGTGTGCAGGCCTTCGGCAGATAGTGCTGCGGTCATGCGGCGTGGCCCAGGTAGGCGGCCTGAACGGCCTCGTTGGCGGCGATCTGCTTCGGCGTGCCCTGCGCCAGCATGCGGCCCTGGTCCAGCACGCAGACGCGATCGGCGAGGTTGAACACCACGCGCATGTCGTGCTCGATCAGCACGATGGAGTAGTTGCTGTCGCGGTGCAGCTTGCGGATCAGTTGGCTGATCTGGAAGGTCTCCTGGTCGCCCATGCCGGCGGTCGGCTCGTCGAGCAGGAGCAGATGCGGCTTCAGCGCCAGCGCCATGGCGATTTCGGCGGCGCGCTGGTCGCCGTGGGAGAGCTCGCCGACCAGGCGGTCGGATCTGTTGTCGAGCGCCACCAGCTTCAGCGTGCCCTCGACATGGGCGCGAACCTTGGTGGCTTCCACGCGGTTGATCCAGGGTCGCAGGCGGTATCCGCCCGCCACTTCGGCAGCGATGCGGACGTTCTCGAACACCGTCAGCTCCGGAAAGATCTCGGTTATCTGGAAGGTGCGCGCCATGCCGCGCGCCACGCGCTGATGCGTCGCGAGCCTTGTGATGTCCCGCCCGTCGAAGATGATCGTGCCGGACGTGGGCGGAAAAAAGCCGCTGATCAGGTTGAAGAAGGTGGTCTTGCCGGCGCCGTTCGGCCCGATGATGGCGCAGAGCTCGCCCTTGGCGACGTTCAGGGACACCTCGCGTACCGCCACGAGATTGCCGAAGCGCTTGGTGACGTTGTTGATCTCCAGCACATTCATGCCCGGCTCCTCTGGAAGAAGCCGAGCAGGCCGCGCGGGAAGAACAGCACCACAAGGATGAACAAGAGGCCCACGAACGACATCCAGTTCACCGTCACGCTGGAGAGATAATCCTGCAGCACCACGAACACGGCCGCGCCGAGCAGCGGGCCCCAGAAGCTGCGCATGCCGCCCATCACAGCCATCATCACGAAGTCGCCGGACTGGCTGTAATGCAAGCCGTGCGGATCGGCGAAATTGTTGACCAGCGCATAGAGCGCACCGGCAAAGCCCATGAAGAAGCAGGACAGCGTGAACGCGATCCAGATGTGCCGCTCGATGGGAATACCGAGGAAACGAGAACGTCGCTCGTTCTCCCGGATCGCAATCATGGTGCGGCCGAACGGCGAGCGCAGGATGAAGCCCATGGCGGCGACGGCGAGCGCAAAGCAGGACAGCACGAAGTAATAGAACGCCGTCGCGTCGGTCAGGATGTCGAGCCTGAAGACGCCGAGATCGATCGGCTGGCGCGCAAAGCCGCGCAGACCGTCGTCGCCGCCGGTGAGCGAGCTCCACTGAAACGCGATGTAGTAGAACACCTGGCCGAAGGCGATGGTGACCATGGCGAAATAGACCCCGCGCCGGCGCACGATCAAAGTGCCGAGGATGGCGCCGCAGAGGCCGCCGAGCAGCATTCCGGCAAGCAAGGCGAGCGGCGTGCTGGTCGCCAGGTGTTTCAACGTCAGTCCGGCGCCATAGGCTCCAAGGCCGAACCAGGCGGCGTGCCCGAAGGAGAGCACGCCGGTGAATCCGAGCAGGAAGTTCAGCGACATCGCGGCAAGCCCCAGCACCAGCACGCGGGTGGCGAGCGCCGTGTAGCCGCCGAGCGGGGCCATCCAATAGGGCGCGAGCAGCAGCACGGCCCAGATCGCAACAAGGACGATCAGCTTGCGGGATTGCACGGCGGTCAACTCATCATTCCTTCCTCGCCGAACAGGCCGCGCGGCCGGGCCAGCAGCACCACCGCCATCATCATGTAGATGACGGCCTCGCTGGCGGCGGGGAAGAACACCGCGGTGACGCCGGAGGCGACGCCGATGAGAAGCCCGCCCGCCAGCGTGCCGGGCAGGCTGCCGATGCCGCCGACGATGATGGCGATGAAGCTCGGCATCAGAAGGCCGGTGCCCATGGTCGGCTCCAGGCCGAGCTGGCCGGCCGCCAGCACGCCGGAGAGGCCGGCGAGAAAGATGCCGACCGCGAAATTCAGCGAGCGCAGCATGCGGACGTTGATGCCGAGCGCGGCGACGGTTTCCAGATCGAGGGTGCCGGCGCGGATGCGGATGCCGAGCCGCGTGTAGCGCAACAACACGAACAGCAGAGCGATGGCGACGATCACCATCGCCACCATGAACAGGCGGTAGCCGGTGATGAAGAACAGGTCGTTGGAGAGCGGCTGCGCCAGGAACGGCGGGATGGCGACCGGCTTGCCCTGCGGGCCGAAGATGAAGCGGGTGCCGTCCTCGATCATGAAGGCGAGGCCGAAGGTGAGGAGGAGGCTGTAGAGCGGATCGCGTCCGTAGAGCGGGCGGATCAGCACGCGCTCGACGGCAAGGCCGATGAGGGCGGTGAGCGGCGGCGCCAGCAGCAGCGCGCCCCAGAAGCCGACATAGGGCGAGATCGCGTACGCGATATAGCCGCCGATGACGAGAAAGCCGCCATGGGCGAAATTGATGACATTGCTGAGGTTGAGAATGAGCGAGAGGCCGAGCGCCATCAGCACATAGAACGCACCGACGATGAGCCCGTTGGTTATGTTGAACAGCAGGAGCAGCGTCATCATTCACCGCGGAACAACGCCGGAAACGAAACGGCGCCCAGTCTCGCGGGCGCCGGGTGGCAAGGGATCAGGCGGGCCACTGCATCTTGCAGCCGCTCTCCTCCACGGGACCGGCGGCCTTGTCGCCGGGCACCGGGCTCTTGACGGTGAACATGTTGTCGGCATCGCCCTGCGGCGGATGCGCCTCGCCGACGAACACCGTGCTCATCAATTCGTGGTCGCCGGCACGGTATTCCGGCGCGCCCGGCTGCAGCGCGATTTCCGGCGGCAGCTTGAAGCCTGCCAGCGCATGCGCGAGCTTCGGCGCGTCCAGCGTCTTCTCCTGGTTGGCGATCACGGCGAGCGTCTGCACCGAGGCATAGCCGAACCAGTTGCGGGCAGTTGCGGCGCTGCCGGTGATCTTCTTCATCGCGGCGTTGAATTCGGCCACATGCGGCACGCCCGGCTGGTCCCACCACCATTCCATGGTCCACCAGCCGACGCGCGCGCCGTCCGGCACGGCGCGGATGCTTTCAAGCTCGAACAGGGTACCGCCGACCGCCATCTGCTTGTCGAGGCCAAACTGCACGAACTGCTTGAGGCTCGCGACCTGGTCGCCGCCGCCCATCACGTTGATCAGCACCTGCGGGCTATAGGCCTTGGCCTGGATCAGATAGGCGGAGTAGTCGGGGGTGCCGAGCGGCACCAGCGAAGCGGCGGATGTGCCGCCGGCGGACTTGAGAATCTTCTCGAAGCTCGCCTGCACCGAATGACCATAGGCATAGTCGGGCGTGAGGAAGTACCATTTCTTGCCGAACTTCTCGATCAGCGTCGTGGCGATGGCGTTGGCATCCATGGCGGTGGAGTTGCAGACGCGAAATACGTTCCACGAGCAGCTCGTGCCGGTGATCGGATCGGTGTGTCCGCCGGAGACGACGTGCAGCACCTTCTTCTCGCTGGTGACTTGTGCCATCGCGATCGCGATGCCGGAATTGACGTCGCCGATGATGAAGCTCACCTGGTCGCGATCAATCAGTTTTCGCGTCTTCTGCACGCCGGTGCCGACGTCGTTGGCGGAGTCCTCGACCAGGAGCTCGATCGGCCGACCGAGGATGCCGCCCTTCTTGTTGATCTCTTCGGCGGCATATTTGGCGCCCACCACCTCGTTCTGGGCGATCGCGGCATAGACGCCGGTCAAGGGATCGACCATGCCGATCCGGATCGGCGTCTCGCCTCTTGCCCTGATGACGAAGGGGGAGGTGATTTGCGCTGCAGCAATGAGGGCGCCGGATTTCAATATCGTCCGTCGGTCGACCGACCAACTCCGTCGCGAGATAGGCATGAGATCCTCCCGGAAGGTGACTGTGTCCTGTTGGGACGGCATTCTTCGATGCCTTGCCGGCAGGAGGGTAGCCTTTCCCGTTCACGTTTGACAATAGAAGCCGTTGCGACCTTCGGCCTATTGCCCCGCTCAGAAGGGCTTGGCTGGCCGGGGGCCTAACGGCTTGCGGCCTTGCCGGCAGCCTCGTTGTTGAGCACGATCAGCGCGTCGACCGCGACACCGGTCTTGGCATTGATCAGGAACGGATTGACGTCGATCGAGGCGATGCGTTTTCCCGCATCCGCGATCAGGTTGGAGAGGCCGACCAGCGCCTTTACCGCGGAAGCCTCGTGCAACGCCGGCCTGCCGCGATAGCCCTTGATCTTGACCCCGGCCTTGGTGCGCCCGATCAGCGCCTTGGCCTCGGCGCCATCGAGCGGCGCGCCGGCCAGTGCCACGTCCTTCATCAGCTCGACGTCGACGCCGCCAGTACCGAACAGCACCACCGGACCCATCTCGGCATCGAGCGAGGCCCCGACCACCAGTTCGAGATCGGCCTTGACCTGCTGCGCGATCAAAATCCCTTCGAGCCTCGGCTTGCCCTTGAGCTTCTTCACCCGCGCGGTGATGTCGTTGAAGGCCTTCTTGACCTCGGCCGGGCTGTCGAGGCCGAGCACCACGCCGCCGATGTCGGATTTGTGCAGGATGTCGGCGCTCACGACCTTGGCGACGACGGGGAAGCCGATCTTCGTGGCGATCCTGACGGCCTCGGCCGCGCTCTGCGCGATCGCTTCCCTGGAAATCGGAATGCCGTAGGCTTTGAGCAGGTTCTTCGAGGCGACCTCGTCCAGTGCCGCGCCCTTGGCGTTTTTCAGCGCCTGCTCCAGCGCGGCGCGGGCGGATGCCGTCGAGCTCGTGACGAGGTCGGGCACTTCCTTGCGCAGCTTCGAATATTCGATCAGCGACTTGATCGCGGTGACCGCGCGATCCATGCCCTGCAGGACCGCGATATTCGGCAGCGACTTGCGCAAGGATTTGGTGAACTCCGTAAAGCCGATCGACATCGCGCTGATATAGATCACGGGCTTGCCGCCACGACCGGCCATCTCGTCGACGATGCGCAGATTGCGCTCGCGCAGTTCATGCGGCGTCTTGGGCAGTTCGGCGTCGATGATGACGATGTCGGTATCGGGATCGTCGATCATGATCTTGATCGACTGCATGTAGACGGAAGGATCGACCACCGCGGCAAATCCGGCATCGAGCGGATTGCCGACGATCGAGCCCGGGCCCAGCATCTTTGCGAGCTTGTCGCTCGCGTCCTGCTTCAGCGGGGCGAATGCGAGCCCGGCCGAGTAGAACGCGTCCAGCAGCAGCCCGCGCTTGCCGCCGGAGAGCGTCACCGCAGCGAGGCGGTCGCCTTTCGGCAAGGCCGCATGGACGAAACATTCGGTCGTCTCGATCAGCTCGTCGAGGCCGCGCACGCGGATCACGCCTTCGCGCCTCGAGATCGCGTCGAATGTCTCGATCGAGCCGGCGAGCGCGCCGGTATGCGCCATCGCAGCAGCACGGCCGCCTTCGGAGGCGCCGAGCTTCAGCGCAATGATCGGCTTTCCCACTGCCCGTGCCTGCTTGCAGGCGTCGCGGAAAGCCTTGGTGTTGCGCACGCCCTCGAGATACACCACGATGACGCGGACCGACGGGTCGGCCGCGAAATAGCTCATCAGGTCCGGCGTCTCGAGGCCGGCCTCGTTCCCGGTCGTCACCATGTAGCCGACGCCGACGCCGCGATCCTCCAGCGCCTGACGGATCGCCATCACGATCGCGCCGGACTGGCCGGCAATCGCCACCTTGCCCTGCTCCATGGTGACGCTGCGGTCGTCGATATTGGTGAACAGGTTGTCGCCGGCGCTTAGGTTTCCGAGGCAATTCGGCCCGGTGATGGCCATGCCGGAGTCGCGCACGGCGCGCTGCAGTTCGACTGCCAGCCGCTGGCTTTCTTCATCCTGCAATTCGGAGAAGCCCGAGGTGACAATGGTCGCCGAGCGCGCGCCGGCCGCTGCGGCATCGCGGATCACCTGCACCGCAAAGCGCGCCGGCACCAGCACCAATACGTGATCCGGCTTTTCGGGAAGGCTCGCGAAATCCTTGTGGCAGGGCACGCCCCAGATGGTCTCGCGCTTGGCGTTCATCGGGAACATGCCGCCCTTGTAGCCGTACTTGACCAGGTTATTCCAAATGCGCTCGGCATAGTTGCCAGGCTTGTCGGTGGCGCCGACCAGCACGATGTTGCGCGGATGCAGCATCGCGTGGATGTTCTTGAGCATCGGGCTGGCGGCAGGCGAGGGCGACCATTTTGCGGGCGCGGCGGACGCGGGGCTGACCTGAGCTTCCATCGGCGTAATTCCTTGACCCTGTCGTTTTTTCCGCGCATCGCGCCAAGCGCGGCCCGCGGCTTTTCATCCTTATTATGGTTCATTCGCCGGGGTGGCAACCGATGCCGAGGGACAGCCGCCCATGTTCCCGCGGCATGAAATGCCCGGGTGATGCGTCGCGTGTCGCCCTCGAAAGAGAAGGGCGCAGGGAATGCCGGATGCAGGCCGCACCCGTGGCCCGCCTGCAACAAAAAAAGCAGGCGGCAGTCACCACAGGCAAGGCCGGAGCAGTCCGGCATTCCCTGCGCGGATGGTTTTAACGGCTGCTTCGTGCTCTCCCTGGAGTACCGGGCTTGATAGCCTCCATCGCCCGCGGGCTCGTCGTCCGCAAGCTTGATCCCAGCGTCGGGAGATCAGGACCACACGACTTGGCCGTCCGCGAGGATGCTTTCGTCGGCGCGCTCCACGTGCGCTGAGCTTCCTCGCGTCCACCGCCTCCCGCCGCCTTACGTCCGTGACGATCGCGATACGCCCCTCCAGTGGAGGCGGGATGAGCAGAGACAATCATGTATTTCGGAAAAATGGAAGAAAAATATCTTTGCCGGCAGGGCTTGACATGAGTTCGGATTTTGAGAAGTGATTTGCCCGTCGGCTGCCGTAGGATGGGTAGAGCGAAGCGAAACCCATCTTTTGCTGCCCCAGGATGATGGGTTTCGCTTCGCTCTACCCATCCTACGATCTCGTCCAATCACCAGACAGGCCGCGGACGCGAGGGCGAGGCGAGGCCGGCGAGCAGCACGGCGAGAATGCCGGTCAGGAAGATGCCATCGAAGGTGCCGGCGCCGCCGATCGATGCCACCGGCGCGCCGAGGCCGGTGATCTTGTCGAGATTGGTGAGGTCGGCGCCGATCAGCGTGCCCATCGAGCCGCCGATATAGGCCAGCGGCGCGGCGTACTCGCGCGAAAGGATGAAGGCGAGGATCGCGGTGGCCACGACGGGCACGAATACGGGGACCGCGATGCCGACCCCGTGCACCGGCGTTGCCGAGGCATGGATCACCAGCGCGATCACCGCGATCGCGATCGCCCCGCGGACCCAGAGCTGATAGCGCAGCATCAGATAGGCCGACATCAGGGTCGGGATGACAGCGCCGCCGACGTTCACGGCCAGCACTGTTCCCGGCCATGAATCCACGTACGGCACCACATAGCGCATGCCGTAGAAATCGATCACTTCGCCGTTGGCGACCTGACCGGGCAGTGTCGTGATGGGGATGTTGAAATAGCTGCCGATCAGCGAGCCGAATAGGAGAGCCATCGCCATGCCCGGGCTGACGCCGAGCTTCAGATAGGCATAGCGCAGGATGCGGAGCTGGATCAGGATGATCAGCACGCCGAACATGAACACCAGGACGGCGAACAAGCCGGGCGTCAGCGGCAGATAGTGCATCTGGGAGTTCATGGTGAGAACTGTCTCCGGCTCGTCATGCCCGGGCATAGCCGTCCGAAGGACGGCGTAGCTTCCGCTCGCCTATGTCCCGCCTGCGGGGCCGAAGCCCCTCCGGCGCGGCGAAGGCCAGGGCATCCACGTCTTCACTCCGTAAAGATAAGACGTGGATGGCCGGAACAAGCCCGGTCACACGACAGATAAAAAGAAATCGCCCCAAATGGGCGATTTCAGAAATCTGCGGTGCGTCAGGATTAGCCGCCGACCTCGGCGCTGATGATGTCACCGAACAGATCCCACCTGCCGTTCTTGAACTGCATCATCTTGAGCTGCTCGATCGGGGCAAAGTCGCCCGCGCTGGTGTTGACCTTGATGCCCGGGATCAAGGTATCCGGAGTAAAGTCCTTCAGGCTCGCCGCCTGCTTCATCACGTTCTCGCGGGTGAGATTGTCGCCACACTGCTTCAATACCTGCGCCATGGTCTGCGCGGCGGCATAGCCGTAGGACAGATTGAGGTCGGAGATGTTGGCGCCGGGCATGTACTTGTCGATGAAGGCCATGAACTTCTTCATACCTTGATCGTCCTTCCATTGCGGATCGGAGGCATCCTTCAGGTACTGGGCGGACAGGACGCCCTCGGAAGCATCCAGGCCGGCCGGCTTCATGACGGCGCCGATCGAGGCCGACACGTCGGTCATCACGTGCATCGGCTTCCATTGCAGCTCCGCCATCTTCTTGATGGCTTGGGCTGCGAATTTCGGCGTGGAGATGTTGACGAATACGTCGGCACCGGTGCCTTTGAGCTTCACGATATGGCTATCGATCGAGGGCTCGGTGGTCTCGTAGCTTTCCTCCGCCACGATCAGCCTGGAAGCCTTGTCGCCGAACACGTCCTTGAGACCGGCGACATAATCCTTGCCGAAATCGTCATTCTGGTAGAACACCGCGACCTTGGCATCCGGCTTTTCCTTCAGGATGTACTTCGCGAAGATGCGGGCCTCGACGCGGTAGCTCGGCTGAAAGCCCATGGTCCAGGGAAAATCCTTCGGATCGTTCCACTTGCTGGCGCCGGTGGCGACGAAGAGCTGCGGCACCTTCTTGTTGTTCTGGTACTTCTGCACCGCGGTCTGGGTCGGCGTACCCAGCGCGTTGAAGACCAGCAGCACCTCGTCGCTTTCGACCAGCTTGCGCACCTGCTCGACCGTCTTCGGCGGCGAGTAGCCATCGTCGTAGGATATGAAATCGATCTTGCGGCCGTTGATGCCGCCTTCGTCGTTGATCATCTTGAAATAGGCTTCCTCGGTCTTGCCGATGATGCCGTAGGCGGAAGCCGGCCCGCTATAGGCCTCGACATTGCCGATCTTGATCTCGGTGTCGGTCGCTCCCGTATCGTATTTCTTCTGGGCCAATGCGCCCTGGGTGGCCAGCAGCGAGCAAGCGGCCGCGGCAAGCAGGGCAAGTTTCTTGTTGTTCATCGAGAGCATTCCTTTGTTTTGCGCGTGGTTGAAGTGAATACGAGTTTGCCAAGCCCCGTTATGAGGCCTTGGCCTGAACGAGATCGGTCGGTGAGGCGGACGCAAAGTTCTTGCGCAAGGTGGGCTTGTGGATCTTGCCGGTGGCGTTGCGCGGCAGCGCCTCGACGAAACGGATCAGCCGCGGGCATTTGAAACGTGCGAGATTCCTGGCGCAATGCGCATGGATTTCCGCCTCGCCGAGCGACTGGCCCGGCTTGACCGCGACAATCGCCATGCCGACCTCGCCCCATTGCGCATCGGCAATGCCGATCACCGCGGCTTCCGCAATGGCCGGGATCTGGTGCAGCACGTTCTCGACCTCGGCCGGGTAGACGTTCTCGCCGCCGGAAATGTACATGTCCTTCCAGCGGTCGACGATGTAGTAGAACCCTTCTTCGTCCATGCGCGTGGCATCGCCGGTGTGCAGCCAGCCGTCGGTAAATGAGGATTGGTTAGCGTCCGGCCGGTTCCAGTATCCGGGCGTGATGTTGGGTCCCTTGACCCAGAGCTCGCCGAGCTCGCCGACCGCGGCGTCGGTGCCGTCAGGCTTCACGATACGCACCTCGGTGTGCAGCACCGGCTTGCCGGCGGAGCCCGCCTTGCGCACCGCATCCTCGCGGTCGAGGGCGAGCACGGCCGGCGAGGTCTCCGTCATGCCATAACCCTGCTGCAGCGCGACCCCGCGCGCCTCCCAGACATTGAGCAGCGGCACCGGCATCGGCGCACCGCCGACGCCGCCGATGATCAGCCGGCTGAAGTCGGACTTTTCGAAATCCGGATGCTGCGCCATGAATTGGTAGATGGCGGGCACGCCGAAGAACACGTTGATGCCCTGGGCCGGATCGCTGATCAGCCTCAACGCAAGTCCGGGATCGAAAGCGCGCATGATCTGCACCGTGCCGCCGGCATGCAGCACCGGGTTGGCGTAGCAATTGAGCCCGCCGGTATGGAACAGCGGCAGCACGGTGAGCAGCACCGAGGACGGCGTGATGTAGGCCGGGCCGCCGAGATTGACGCAATTCCAGAAGGTCATGCCGTGAGTGATGATCGCGCCCTTGGGCTGGCCGGTGGTGCCCGAGGTGTACATGATGGTCGAGACGTCGTCGAGCGTGACCGGCTCGATCCGGTCGAGCGGTTTGGCCGCCGCGATTGCCCCCTCATAGGAGGCGTTCGGTCCGAGCAGCAAACAGGACTCGACCTTGCAGAGCTTGGCGACGGCAAGCGCGGTTTCGGCAAGCTCCGCGTCATGCACCATCACCTTCGGCGCGGCGTCGCCGACGATGTAGTGCAGCTCGGGAACGGTGAGGCGGGTGTTGAGCGGCAGGAACACCGCGCCAAGCCGGCCGCAGGCGAACTGCACTTCCAGCGTGTCGGTGGTGTTGAGCGCGAGCACGGCGACGCGGTCGCCG
>JAFAUV010000136.1 GCA_019243075.1 Bradyrhizobium sp. | reverse complement strand
GTATGATGGCGCATTCGCCGAGCTATCTCGAGCAATATTGCCGGCTCGGCGGTGCGATCAGGCACAAGGGCGAGCTCGATCCGATCGTCCGCGAGCTGGCGATCACCCGCACCGGCATCCTGTGCGAGGCGCCCTATGAAGTCGTCGCCCACAAGCGCATCGGCAAGAATGTCGGCGTCACCGACGAGCAGAACGAGGCGCTGGAGAACTGGCAGTCCGCCAGCTGTTTCAGCGAGGTGCAGCGCGCGGCGCTGGCCTTCACCGACGAGATCGTGAGGCTCAAGCGTCCGACTGACGCGAGCTTCGACGCAATCCGCGCCAAATTGACGCCGGGCGCCCTGGTCGAGCTGCAGCTCGCCGTCGGCTTTTACATCATGACCTCGAAATTTCTGGAGACATTTCAGATCGACATGCAGCCGGTGACGGAGGTGGTCGGCTAGACGATTGCGGGCGGCTGTATACCTCCGTTTTTCCTGCCCGGCGCCTGCACTTGCAACCTGAAGATGAAAGATTATCCTGAACCGCAGACAAGATTCGTCGCGGGCGGTTGCAGCGATTTACGTCAGGCGATTTTGCTTATTGCAGTGACGAAATATTTTGGGGCGGCATCATGGGAAATGGTTGGGACAGTTCGGCGCTCGCCTGGGTCGAATCCATGGGCGAGCAGGGGGAGCGCGGCGATTGGGGACGGCAGCACGTGCTTGACCCCGTGATGATGGCGCGTGTTGCGAAAGGCGGCTTCAGCAACGCGCTTGACGTCGGCTGCGGCGAGGGACGGTTCTGCCGGATGCTCAAGCAGGCCGGCGTGGAAGCAATCGGCGTCGACCCGACCAGGCAGCTGCTCGAGCTGGCCAGGCGCCGCGACCCCACGGGCGACTACCGGCTTGGCCGCGCCGAGCGGCTCGAGTTCGCCGACGCCAGTTTTGGTCTTGTCGTCAGCTACATCACGCTGGTCGATATTCCGGATTTTCGCGCGGCGATTGGCGAGATGACGAGGGTGCTGAAGCCGGGCGGATCGCTGCTGATGGCCAATCTCACGGGCTTCACCTCGGCCTGCGCGGATCGCGGATGGGTCAAGGACGGCAGGGGACAGGATCTGCATTTTCCCGTCGACCGCTATCTGGACGAACGTCCGCTCTGGCTCGAATGGTCCGGCATTCGCATCGAGAACTGGCACCGGCCGCTTTCGGCCTACATGTCGGCTTTTCTCGACAACGGCCTCGCGTTGAAATATTTCGCCGAGCCCGATTCCCTATCGGGTACGGCGGCTCACCGGGAGCGCCAGCACCGCGTGCCCTGGTTTGTGGTGATGGAATGGCAGCGGCCCGCGCTTTAGGTCGCGGTGAGCAGGTTCACCTTGGTGTTGGCGACGATCAGCCGTTCGGACAGGATTTGCGCGAGGTTGCGCATGATGCGTTCGCCGGCCCTGGGATGGCGATTGCGAAAACCTTCGAAATCGGCAATGGCGATCGCGACGGCGGTTGCCGAAGCATCGGCCAGCACATCGGCAGACCGTGTGGGTTCGAGCAGCGCCATCTCGCCGAACGCCATGCCGGCGGTCAACGTCGCCAGCCGCACGCCATCGGGCAGGGTGACGTGCACCACGCCGCTCTGCAGGAAAAACAGCGAGGTCGCGGCCTCGCCGGCGCCGACGATCTTCTCGCCGCGGCGATAGGTTCGTGTGGCGCCGAGCGCGGCCAGCTCCTTGAGCTCTTCCGCTGCGAGGCCTGCGAGCAAGGGCTGCTCGGAAAGCTCGGTCGTTTCGTGGAAGTCGATCGAGCCGCCATGGCGATAGACGACCTGATCTTCCGCCCACTCGATCGCGGCGTCGAGCAGGTAGAAATCGCGGATGTTGTGCAGGCCTTCGGTCCATTCGCGCATGATCTTCCAGCCCTCCGACGAGCGCTTGATGCCGGACAGGATCACGGTGACGCGGAAATCGGCGAGCTCGCGGAATTGCTCCGTGATCATGCGCGCGCCGGCGCGTGTGATCGCCGTGACGCGGCGCAGGTCGAAAATGACGAATTGCGGGCGCGGCCTCTTCGCAAGCTTGCGCGAGATGTAGTCGACATTGGAGAAGGACAGCGTGCCGACCAGCTCGATGACGCGCACATCCTGGTGATGCGCGGCCAGGATTTCCTGCTCATGTGGCCTTCGGCTGCGCCGCGACGGGTTCTTGCCGATGGTGTAATCGGCGATGATGGAGGTGCGCGCATCGTCGCTGCGGTTGAGCATATGCAGGTCGTAATGCGCCGACAGCCGCTCGCAGACCTTGATGCCGCGAACCGAGTTGCCGTGCTTGTCGAGGCGAGGGGAGTAGCTGCCGAGGCCGAGCCGCGCCGGCAACGAGGCGAGGATACCGCCGCCGACACCGCTCTTGGCGGGGATGCCGACGCGGTAGATCCATTCGCCGGCATAATCATACATGCCCGATGACGTCATCACCGACAGCGTTCTCGCGATCGCATAAGGTGTCGTCACCTGCTCGCCTGTCACCGGATTGATGCCGCGATTGGCGAGGGTGGCCGCCATGATCGCGGCATCGCGCGCCGTTACCAGGATCGCGCATTGCCGGAAATAGACATCGAGCACCGCGCTGACGTTATCCGTGATCACCGAATTGGTGCGCAAGAGATAGGCGATGGCGCGGTTGCGGTCGCCGGTTGCGCTTTCGGAAGCATAGACGGCCTCGTCGACATCGAGATCGCGCCCGGCAAAGCGCGACAGCTCACGGCGGATGTGTTCGAACGCTCCGTTGCCCTTCGCCTCGTGGATCAGGCCGGAACAGGCGATCGCCCCCGCATTGACCATCGGGTTGAAGGGATGGTTGTCGGTGTTGAGCCGGATCGAATTGAAGGGATCGCCGGAAGGCTCGACGCCGATCACGCTCTCCACGCGCGATGCGCCCAGACTGTCCAGCGCCAGCGCAAACACGAACGGCTTCGACATCGACTGGATGGTGAAGGGCACCCTGGTGTCGCCGACTTCGTAGACGTGGCCGTCGAGCGTGGCGAGCCCGATGCCGAAATGGCTCGGCTCGGCCTTGGAAAGTTCGGGGATGTAGTGCGCGACATCGCCGCCATTCTCGGCGAGATAGTCGGCATGGCAGCGGTCGAGGAAACGCAACAGGGGCGGCTTCGAGCTGGCCCAGGCTGCGACGAGAGGAGAGACCGGATTCATGGTATACCGTTTTGCCGCGCCCCGAGCGCACGTGCAACCGGCTCAAGCAAGGTCATGGGCAGCAAGGTCATGGGCAGCAAGGTCATGGGCAGTCGGTGGGCCGCTTCAGGTCTCGATGATGGCGACCGCCTGACCTTCGGCGACCACGTCGTCGAGCGCCACGAGGATCGACTTCACTTTTCCGGAAGCGGGAGAGGCGACGGGGATTTCCATCTTCATGGATTCAACGAAGGCGATGTCGTCGCCATCGCCGATGCTGGCGCCGGTCTGTACGGGCAAAGCGCAGACGCGCCCTGCGACTTCGGTGATCACTCTGATATCTGGCATGCCAATCGGCTTCTTGTTGTGGCCGCAGATTGCCTGAGGTAGCCTGTTCTGCAAGTGGAATTATATTCCGCACGATGGAAAGCGGGGGAGCAAATGGGTCGACGCTCGGAGCGCCTGAGCAGGCAGGGAATGCTCGCCGGCGATTTGGCAGGCGAAGGCGACGTCATCCAGGTGGTATCGCGCGCGTTCGACGTCTTGCGATGCTTCGAAGGCCACGAGGCGAGGCTCGGCAATCTCGAAATCTCCAACCGCTGCGGTCTGCCGCGATCGACGGTGTCGCGGCTCACCCACACGCTGACGCGGATGGGCCAGCTCGTCTACCTGCCGCGTGACCAGAAATACCGCATCGGCCCGAGCGCGGTGGCCATGAGCACCTCGATGATGAAGGGGCTGCAGCTGCGCAACCTGATCCGGTTGCGGCTGCAGGACATCGCCGAGCAATTGCCGGGCACCGTCGGCTTCGTCATTCCCGATCGTTTCCATCTTGTCTATCTCGAATATGCCCGAGCCGCGAATGCGCTCGGCCTGCATGAAACGACCGGCAGCCGCATCGCGATGGGGACCACGGCAGCCGGACACGCCTATACCGCCGCGCTGGCGCCGGAAGTCGGCGACGCCCTGCTCAACGAGATGGAGCGGGAAGCACCGGAAGCGGCCCGGGTGTTGCGCCCGCGCATCGAGAACAACCGTCGCTTCCTCAGGGAGCACGGCTATGTCGTCGCCTGCGGCCTGTGGAGCCCGCATATCAACGGCCTGGCGGTGCCGCTGTGGTCGCCGCAATACCAGACCTTCGTCGTGGTCACGATCGGACTGTTGTCGGCGATGTTCGACGAGAAGCGGTTGCACAAGGAGGTGGCTCCGCCGATGATCGAATTGGGAGTTGCGGTCGGCGGGCTGCTCAAGGGCGCCGAAGGCGACATCTTCAACAACAGGCTGGATCGGAAGCCGCTTCCGGTGCGGACCGGCAATAACGACACGGTCATCAAGACGGAGGAGACGAATGATCTGGAAGCCCGAACTCGACGAACTCGCTCGCCGCGAAGCGTTCGCGCGCGAGATGGGCGGCGTTGAGAAGGTCAAGCGGCAGCGCGACCAGGGCCGGCTCACCGTCCGCGAACGCATCGACACAATGGTCGATGCCAATTCCTTCCACGAAATCGGTGCCGTCTCCGGCATCGGCGAATATGACGATCACGGCGAGCTGAAACATCTGACGCCGGCGAACTGCGTGTTCGGCCGCGCCAAGGTCGAGGGCCGCACGGTCGTCGTGGTCGGCGACGATTTTACGGTGCGGGGCGGCTCGGCGGACGCCTCGATCTCGGCAAAGCCCCTGATGGCGGAGGAAATGGCGCATGACCTCCGCCTGCCCATCGTCCGCATCATCGAGGGCTCCGGCGGCGGCGGGTCGGTGAAGACCATCGAGACCAAGGGCGCGGCCAATCTGCCTGGCGGCATCGGTGGCACGCGCTGGTATCGCTACACGACCGAAAACCTCGCGCATGTGCCGGTGGTGGCTCTCGGGCTCGGCTCGGTCGCGGGCCTGGGCGCGGCGCGGCTCGCCGCGAGCCATTACTCGGTCATGACGCGGGCGTCCGCGATGTTTGTCGCCGGCCCTCCGGTGGTGAAGCGGCTGGGACATGACCTCACCAAGCAGGAGCTTGGCGGCGCCGACATCCAGACCCGCGCCGGCGGCGTCGACGATGCCGTCGACACCGAGGA
>JAFAUV010000048.1 GCA_019243075.1 Bradyrhizobium sp. | reverse complement strand
CCTGACCCTCGTGGTTGCGCCTGCGTTTTTCGACCGGGCGAGTGGCGATTTCGTCCTGCCCCGGCCGAGCGCGCTGAACTCGAGGGTGCTTGCGGAGAAATACCGTTACCGGACGACGAGTGTCCAGGAGAACGTCGACAACGTGCGCTATCTGATCAACTTCGTCAGAAGCATTTCGCCCGCCATCAAGATCGTCGTTACGGTCTCGCCGGTGCCGCTGGTGGCCTCGTTCGAATATGAGTCGGCGGTCCAGGCTGACTGCCTGTCGAAGAGCACCATGCGGCTGGTGGCACATGAGGTGGTGCACAACTCCGACATCTCGGACATCATGTACTGGCCGTCCTTCGAGGTCTTCCGGTGGGCGGGCTCGAACGCCAGCAACTTCTACGCCGCCGATGACGGTGCCGCCTGGCACGTCTCCGAAGAGAAGGTGGGCGGCACGATCAAGGCGTTCGTCGACATGTTCTCGGTGACTTAAGCGCTCGCCACGTCCTGAAATTGTAGGGTGGGCAAAGCACAGCCTGCCTACCCTTCCGAGCACGCTGGTCAATGGTGGGCACGGCGCTCTGCGCCTTTGCCCACCCTACAATCCGTCGTCGCACTCTTAAATCCCGCTTGCGCCTTCGTGCTGGAAGCCGAGATAGCTCGCGGCGACGCGCTCGTTGGCGGCGACCTCGCTGGCCCTGCCTTCGAGGATGAACTCGCCGAGCTCCATCACATAGGCGCGGTCGGCGATCTTGAGCGCGGCTTGCGCGTTCTGTTCGACCAGCAGCACCGAGACGCCGGCGCTGCGCAATTCGCCGATGGTGCGGAAGATGTCGGCCACGATGATCGGAGCCAGCCCCAGACTCGGCTCGTCCAGCATCAACAGCTTTGGCGCACCCATCAGCGCGCGGCCCATGGCCAGCATCTGCTGCTCGCCGCCCGACAGCGTGCCGGCGAGCTGCTTGCGCCGCTCCTTGAGCCGCGGAAACAGCGCATAGACCCGCTCGAAGGCGCTCGCCGCCTGTGCCCTGGTGCCGCGAAAGCCGCCGAGCTCCAGATTGTCCTCGACATTCATGCTGGCGAACAGCTCGCGGTGTTCCGCGACCAGGCTCAGCCCGAGCGCGACGCGCTCCTCGATCTCGAGCCGGACCAGGTCCTCGCCGGCAAGGGCAATGCGTCCCTTCAGCGGCAACACGCCCATGACGGCGTTGAGCAGCGTCGTCTTGCCGGCTCCGTTGGCGCCGACGATGGTGACGATCTCGTTGTCGGCGACCTCCAGCGACACGCCGCGCACGGCCTCGACCTTGCCATAGGCGATATGCGCGTCGGAGACCGAGAGCAGCGCGCTCATGCGGCCGCTCCGAGATAGGCCTTGATCACTCCGGGATCGCGCTTGATCGCATCGGGCGTGCCTTCCGCGATCTTGGTGCCGAAATCGAGCACCACGACGCGGTCGGCGAGATCCATCACAAAGCCCATGTCGTGCTCCACCAGCAGCACCGACATGCCACCCTCGCGGAGCTCGCGCAGCAGGGCGGCGAGCCGCTGCTTCTCCATATGCCGCAAGCCCGCCGCCGGCTCGTCGAGCAGAAGCAGCATCGGGTCGGCGCAGAGCGCGCGCGCGATCTCGACGATGCGCTGCTGGCCGAGCGAAAGAGAACCGGCCGGCTGGTCGATCTGGTCGGCGAGGCCGACGCGTGCGATCTGGCGAGCGGCCTCCGCCAGCAATTTTGCCTCGCCGGCGCGGTCGAAGCGGAACATGCTGGCGAGCGCACCGGTGCGGCCGCGCAGATGCGCGCCGATCGCGACATTTTCCAGGACGCTCATATCCGGGACCAGCTTGACGTGCTGGAAGGTCCGGGCGATGCCGAGCTTCACGATCTCCTGCGGCGGCGCGTGATGGATTTTCCTGCCGAGCACCGAGAGCGAGCCGGAGGTCGCGCGCAATACGCCGGTGATCAGGTTGAAGGTCGTGCTCTTGCCGGCGCCGTTGGGGCCGATCAGCGCCACGATCTCGCGTGCCTGCACATCGAAGGAGACGTCGTTCACCGCGACCACACCGCCGAACTGCTTGCGGGCCCTGTTCAGCTCGAGCAGCAGATTTGGCGCGCCGGAAGCGCGCGGGCGCGGCGGCAGATCGATCGACATGTCGGGACGCTTGCGCGCGGGCTGGATCGGCAGGCGCGACATCAGCCATGGCCAGACGCCCTGCGGCGCAAATTGCAGCAGCGCCACCAGGAGAATGCCGAACACGATGGTCTCGAGCTGGCCTTCGCCATGCAGGAGCAGCGGCAGGTAGCTTTGCAGCACCTCTTTCAGGATCACGACAATGGCTGCGCCCAGTACGCCGCCCCAGACATAGCCAGCGCCGCCGACCACGGCGATGAAGAGATATTCGATGCCGGCCTGGGCCCCGAACGGCGTCGGATTCACGGCGCGCTCGAAATGGGCATAGAGCCAGCCCGAGAGGCCGGCGAGCACCGCGGCATAGATGAAGACCAGAAGCTTGGTGCGCGGGGCCTGCACCCCGAAGGCTTCGGCCGCGATATGGCCGCGCCGCAATGCGCGAATGGCGCGGCCGATCCGGGAGTCGAGCAGGTTCATGGTGAGCAGCGCCGAGATCACGACCGCGGCCCAGATCGCGAAATAGATCGTGCCGGGGTCGAGCATCTTGAGCGAGCCGATCGACAGCGGCGGGATGCCGGAGACGCCGTCGTTGCGGCCGAGAAATTCCAGCTTGCTGAAGAGATAGAACAGACCGAGACCCCAGGCGATCGTGCCGAGCGGAAGGTAATGGCCGGAGAGCCGCACGGTGACGAGGCCGAGGACCACGGCGGCGATGCCGCTGACGAGCAGCGAAGCCGGCAAGGTCAGCCAGGGCGAGAGGCCGTAAGCGGTGGTCAGCACGGCGGTGGTATAGGCGCCAAAGCCGCAGAACGCGGCCTGTCCGAACGAGGTCAGGCCGCCGACGCCAGTGAGCAGCACCAGCCCCATCGCAACCAGCGCCGACAGGCCGATATTGTCCGACAGCACGATCCAGAATGGCGGCACGCCCGGGATGAGCGGGATCGCCGCCATCACGCAGGCAAACAGCAGGACCGGCCAGCGCTCGCGCATGCTCAATCCTTCTCTTCCTCGAGCGCGGCCGGCGTGGCGAGCGAACGCAACAGCAGCACGGGGACCAGCAGCATGAAGACGATCACCTCCTTGAAGTTGGAGGCATAGAAGGAGGAGAAGGCTTCGACGATGCCGATCATCAATGCGGCGATCGCGGTCACGGGATAGCTGACGAGCCCGGCAATGATGGCCGCGATGAAGCCTTTCAGGCCGATCAGGAAGCCGGTGTCGTAATAGAGCGTGGTGATGGGGACGATAAGAATGCCCGACAACGCGCCGATCACCGAGGCCAGCAGGAACGCGATCTGTCCCGACAGCGAGGTGCGGATGCCGACCAGCCGGGCGCCGAGGCGATTGACCGCGGTGGCACGCAGCGCCTTGCCATAGAGCGAGAGCCCGAAGAACAGCCAGAGGGCGATGATGAACGCAACCGTGATGCCGTAGACGGCGAGGCTCTGGCCGGTGAAGCGCAGCGGACCGGCCGTCAGCGCCGCGTCGGCCAGCACCGGGCCACGCTGGCCCTCGGCGCCGAAGAACAGCAGCCCCAGCCCCTGCATCGCCAGGTGACAGCCGACCGACGCGATCAGCAGCACCAGCACCGAGGTATGCGCCAGCGGCTGAAAGGCGAGCCGATAGAGGGACAGGCCGATGGAAGCGACGATGACGAGCGACAGCGCGATCGCGATCGGGACCGGCGCATGGTGAGCGGCCGCCCAGACCGTCAGCGCCAGCACCGCCGCCGGCAGCGCGATGTTGACCGCCAAGGCGCGGGCAATCTTCCGGCCATGCAGCGCGCGGCGCGCGGCGAACAGATCGAGGACGAAGGCTGCAATTCCCATCACGACCGCGAGCTTGGCCGTGCCGGGCATCTGCCCAGAGGCCAGCGAAGCATAGGTCAGCGCACCATAGGTGACGAACTCGCCCTGCGGGATCAGGATCACCCGCGTCACCGCGAACACCAGCACGAGCGCGAGCCCGAGCAGCGCATAGATCGCGCCATTGGTGATGCCGTCCTGCACCAGGAACAGCAGGATCGTCGAATTCACGACGGGACGCTCCCCCTCAAGGCCGGGCCATCCATGGGGACAGCCCGATCGCCGCAGTTGAAATCGGCTGGTGGTATTTGATATGGTGGATAACAATTATCAAATATAATCTCAAGGGCGGAACGGCTTCCGCACCCCGAAAACTAACGATATTGCAGGCTGGGCGCGATGAGTGTTTCCAAGACCGCGGCGGCGGAAGGCGGCAGGATGGGCAAGGAGGGCGCGGAGGCCGGTGCCGAGGGCCTGGCGCTGCAGCTCGGCGAATTGTCCGAGCTGCTGGGCTATTCGCTCAAGCGCGCGCAGCTCAAGATATTCGAGGATTTCCTGCGCTGCGTGGCGCCGCTGCAGCTCACGCCGGCGCAGTTCTCGGTGCTGCTCCTGCTCGACAGGAATCCGGGCCGGAACCAGACCGAGATCGCCAGCACGCTCGGCATTTTGCGGCCGAATTTCGTGGCGATGCTGGACGGCCTCGAAAGCCGCGACCTCTGCGCGCGCATTCGTTCCGCCAACGACCGCCGCTCGCACATCCTGGAGCTGACCGACAAGGGCCGCGCGGTGCTGGCGAGGGCGAAGAAGCTGGTCGCCTCCAAGCACGAGGCGCGGCTGAACGAATTGCTCGGCCCCGCCAACCGCGCCGCGCTGCTCGCGATGCTGACCAAGATCGCGCAGGAGTTTTGAGCCGTTCCCTTTCCGCTCGTCATGGCGAGGAGCGAAGCCATGACGCAATCCATATCGCCGCAAGCGGAGCATGGATTGCTGCGCTTCACTCGTATGACGGTTCAGTCCACCAGCACCACCCGAATGTCATTCACATTCGTCAGCGTCGGGCCGGTCTGCAGCAAATCGCCCGTCGCCGCGAAGAACGCGGTGGCGTCGTTGTTGGCGAGATAGGCGTGCGGATCGAGCCTTTGCGCCTTCATCTTCGCGAACGTGGCGGCATCGACTAGCGCGCCCGCGGGATCGGAGGCTGAACCCGCGCCGCCATCGGCGCCGTCGGTATCGCCGGCGAGTGCGGAGATGGCGGGCGTGTCCCTGAGCAGGTCCGCCAGCGCCAGCGCATATTCCTGGTTGGGACCGCCGCGGCCGCTGCCGCGCACGGTGACGGTCAGCTCGCCCCCCGACAGGATCGCGACGCG